>JAJUHS010000092.1 GCA_029267755.1 Clostridiales bacterium | reverse complement strand
TATATCGTTTCGGCGGTTATGTCATATTCGGCAAGGGAGGCTTACATCCCGACCTTGAGGGAAAAAGAGACCCTTTCAAAGTTAAACGACAAAAATACAAGTTCTGAGGGGACGGCGAAGGGCATTTTGATAGCTGCCGGCATAGCCGACTATAATAACGACGGATGGCTGGAATATAAATCGGGAGGAGTCCCGATAAAGTTTACTGTCAGATTTATTGCTAACAAGGACAATCCGGTCAAGCTTGCGGCGGCTAAGAGCATTGCTGAGACGCTTATAAAACTGGGAATAAATATAGATTTTCGGCCGCCTGCATGGAACGATTATATAACTGCGCTCGAAAAGGGCGATTTTGACATGTACTATGCTGAGGTGAAGCTGAAGGGGGATTTTGATCTTTCGGAAATACTACTTTCCGGAGGCTCGCTGAATTACGGCGGAATAAGGGATGAGGGATACAAGGCGCTTATCGATGCATACTACGCCGCGACTGACGAGCTGAGGCCGTCCGCGGCGGAGGCTCTCTACGGAGATATCACTTCGACGGCTCCCATAGTGCCGGTCGTTTTCAGATCTCAGGCTATGGTCACAATGCGGGGCGTGGTTACAGGCGCTTCTCCGACCCAGAGCAGCGTATTCCACAGAATTGAGGACTGGAAAATAGACCTTGGCTGAAAGGATAGGGATAATGATAATAAAGAATGTGCGTTCGCTGATTATAAAATACAAGCGGGTAATACTGTTTCTTATTATTGGCGGGATTAATACCGCGGTAGACTTCCTTGTTTTTACGGCGGCGGACCAGTTCACTTCGCTCGCGGTGGAATACTCTCAGGCTTGCGGCTATGTCGCGGGACTCGTTTCAAGCTATGTTCTGAATCAGGCAGTCACCTTTAGGGATGCTAAAAAAGGCGATTATTTCTTGAAAATATTGCGTTTTATAACAGTGAACGCAGTTTCACTCGGTGTCAGCATGTACGGGATCAAGCTGCTTACGCTGCTCGGCCTTAACAAATACGCTGCGAAGGTTATCATAACTGTTGTAACAATGGCAATAAATTATATCGGCTACAAACTTTTTGTTTTTAGAATTAAGGAAAGATAAAAGGGAGAAGTGGATATGACCGACAGGGAGCTGATCAATCTGGCGATTGAAGCGTCGCAAAAAGCGTATGCGCCGTACTCCGGATTTTCTGTCGGGGCGGCCCTGGAGTGCCCGGAAGGGATCGTTTTTACAGGATGCAACGTGGAAAATGCGGCTCTCGGCAACTGCATATGCGCAGAAAGAACCGCACTGGTCAAGGCGGTCAGCGAAGGCAGGAGAAGCTTCCGCAAAATGGCCGTTTTCGCGGATACGAGCAGGTACTGCATGCCGTGCGGGACCTGCCGCCAGATGCTTTATGAGTTTTCGCCCGAAATGGAGATTCTTTGTGCAAAATCGAATGGCTCTTATGTAAGCTATAAGCTTAAAGAGCTGCTGCCAAACGCCTTTGTTCTCGATTAAGGGAAAAAGAAACCGCGGGAATTTTCACGCGGAGAACATTTTGCCTTCAATCAGCCGTCGCTGCACAGGTAATCGGAAATGAGCTTCGCCATTTCATCCGCGTGCCGGCTCTCATCGGCCGAGATTTCTGTATAAATTGACGCTAGCCTAGGATTCGTTGCGGCGGCAGCCGCATCCAGATATGCGCGTGCGCCGTCATTCTCGCTCAAAAAGCGTTCTCTCAGCGCATCCATATAAAAGCAGGGAATATTTATATCTACTACGCATGGGTTGATTGCGGTGCCGGTAAGTATGTAGTATTCGGCCTGAAGGCGACGGAGGTGTTTCGATTCTTCGCCGGAAAGCTTATCTAAAAAGGAGGCTGCGTGGGACGAACATCTTCTTCGAGCAAGATCGGCATAGTATTTGGAATCGTAAGCCTCGTTGTACATAAGCTTTCTCAGTGTCTCAATTTCCGTATTTGCTATTGGGCAGGACTGCATGGTATATTCCTTCCTTTCACAGGGAGCCTGCGGGATGTGTTTAAATTGAAACCCCGCACAGTACAATATGCTAAAATTGCCTTTTGAGTTACCAATAATAATAGTTGCCAAGTTTCAAATAATTTGATATTATATTACCCGTATTGTTAAATCAAGTATTGTCTGATTTGCAGGGAGGGAAGCCCTTGCCGAGATTCTTTGTTGCGGCCAGCAATTTATTTGGAGGCGTTGCATATATTAGCGGCAGGGACGCCGAGCACATTAAAGTTTTGCGGATACGCCACGGCGAGCTTTTTACCGTTTGCGACGGCAAAGGCACGGACTATGTTTGCAGACTGAAATCCGCTGACGCTAAAGGCGCGGAAGCGGAAATCTTGGAAACATCTCCGTCGCGCGGGGAGCCTTCGGTATTCTGTACCGTGTTCTCGGCCTTTTCAAAGGGGGAAAAGGCGGAAAGCATTATCCAGAAGGCGGTTGAGCTTGGCGCTTCAAGGTTTGTGTTTTTTCCGTCGGAGCGCTGTGTATCAAGGCCGGACGAAGCCTCCGCCGCCAAAAAATGCGTCAGATGGCAGAAAATATCGGAAGAGGCGGCAAAACAAAGCGGACGAGGAATTATTCCGGATGTTATGGTGGTTATGTCGTTTGAAAAAGCTATCCAGGAGGCCGCGAAAGCGGATATGCCGCTGTTTTTTTATGAAGCCGATACCGAATATACGATAAAACAGGCGCTTTTGAGTAGGAGCGAATATAGTACCGTTTCAATAGTAACTGGCCCTGAGGGCGGATTCGAGCCTGATGAGGTGTTGAGCGCAAAGAGCAAGGGGATGCTTATCACAAGCATGGGCAGCCGCATACTGCGGTGTGAAACGGCTCCGCTGTGTGCTCTTTCAGCCGTTATGTATCATACCGATAATTTATAGTTGACTGTATTTGGGGGACTAAGTTGTGGCAGCAAAGACAACAAGCAGAGAACTGAAGAATAAATTAAAAGAAGAACAGAGAAAAAAAGAGGACAAATCGTTTTATATCATGCTGACGGCCTTTGCTACGGCCTTTATAATCGAAATGGCGCTCATTACGCTGTACCGGCAGTATTATGCGGGGGCTTATTACGGGTTTACGCTTCGCACAATAATGTTTGTGCTTCTGGGAATGACGGCGGCGGCGGGCGTCGCATTTATCGCGGCGGCAGTCACCTGCAGGTTCAGATATCTTAAACCGCTTTTTGCGGCTGGATTTGTATTTTTCGCGCTCGCGGTGGAGATAAGGCTTGTAAACACCATAGGAATAGCGGCGCTGAAGGCCGGTTGTATGGCCTGCCCCATACTGCTTGTGCTTTTCCTCATTTACCTGATTTACCAGCCTGAATTTTTTATAACCGCTCTCCTTGGAACGGTGGGAATGTTTTCGGCCTGGCTGACTAAATCCGCGTTTTTTGTACCGATTTTATTCGCCGGACGGCACTATTACCCCAGCGCGGCGGCTGCTTTCATACTTCTGCTTGCAGTGTTTGTCTTAGTCGTAAAGATGAACAAGGGCTTTTTGGGGAAGGATAAATGGCGGTTCAGGGTATTTGACCCCAAAACCTCTTACACCTCGATTTTTATCAGCCTCGCGCTTACGTTTGTAATCGTCGTTCTGCTCTTGCTATCCGAAATATTCCTTTTCAGGGTTATCCTGTTATATAAGCTGGCGCTCATCGTGCTCGCGGCTTATGTGTTCGGTTCCGCGATATACTACACCATAAAGCTGATGTAATATTTGAACAAACACCGTTTCTTTCCGGTTTTGCGGGAGACGGTGTTTGTTTTATAGTATAATGTGGCTGAACCAAGCCCGAAACGGTCAAATGTAAGCCTTTCAACGCATATTTGTTTTGTTCAGGCGCAAGGTTTTGCGAAAACCTTGCGCTTCCATTAATATAAACTTAAGTTAAGAGAATAATTGCCGATCATATATATGGGCGATATTTTTTGCAGAAACAGAAATAGAAATAGGGATGGGGATATGTATTGATTTTAAAAACACAGGTAAAAAAATTTAGATTTACGGTTGCGGCGCTTATTATGTGCTGCTTGCTCGGCGTTTCCGGGATATCGGCCGTTGCTTCGGGCAGCAGCCCGGAATCGGTGAACAGAGCCGATCATCTATACAAGCTCGGCCTTTTTAAGGGCACGGAAAACGGCTACGATCTTGACAACACTCCTACCAGAGTTCAGGGCTTTGTTATGCTTATTCGGCTTCTTGGAAAGGAAAAGGAAGCTATAAACGGCTCGTGGAGCCATCCGTTTACAGATGTGGAAGCATGGGCCGACAAGTATGTGGGCTACGCTTACGCAAAGGGACTGTCTAAAGGAACTTCCGCCCAAAAATTCAGCCCGGACGATGCGCTTACGGCGAGAGATTATCTTACTATGCTGCTGCGCGCGCTGAATTATAAGGACGCCTCGGGGGACTTTAATTGGGAAACATCAATAAACGACGCAGCGCGTCTTGGCTTAATTTCGTCCTCTGCAGAATCGGTTCTGGAGGGAGTTATGCTTAACCGCGGCGACATGGCGGATATGTCCTACGCGGCGCTTTCAAAGAAAATGGCGGGAAGCGCAAAGACTCTTGCGGAAACGCTGGTTTCGCAGGGGGTTTTCACGCAGGCACAGGGAACGGCTGAGGGGGTTATCGGAGCCGGTTCCGACTGGGCTTATACATACACCGCATACGACAGTTCTACGATCAGCTATGAAAACCAGACCGTTTACACCACTGAGGGGAGCGTTTACGCGGATATAATCAGGGTGAATACAAAGAATCCACGCGTAAAGGTTAAAAGCGCAATGGTTGGGAATACCATCGGGGCGACAGCAGATTTTAAGTCAATAGCGTACCAGTCCGGCGCTGCGGCCGTAATAAACGGAAATTTCTTCGAGGCATATTCCGATTATAAAAAACCGATAGGGCACGTTATGGTAGGAGGCGAGTTCCTCTATGGCGTATCGGGCCTAACGTCCGTTGGCATAACAAAAACCGGCGAGGTCAGGTGGGGACGCCCGGCGCTGTTTACCCGAATTTCATCGGACAATGCCGAGTGGTCCGCCTATGAGATTAACAGCACATATCAGGACTCCTACTGCTCGGTGCTGTACACTCCGGCTATGGGTTCGGGAGTGACGATAAGCTCTCCCGGCTATGTAATGGTCATTTCGGGAGGCGTAATTATGGATTATTACGCTGTGGCGTCTGGCGGCTGGGTTCAGATACCGCAGGGAGGCGCAGTATTCTACATGGGCTCGGCCTATGCCGCCACAGACTACTTCCGCACCCCAAAAATTGGATCAGGCGTAAAACTTGAGTACTATCTCCATTCGCCCGACAGCGAGGGCTTTTCTTTTGACGGAATGGAGAGCATCCTGAGCGGAGGGCCGAGGCTCGTCAAAAACGGCGTCGCGGACTACACTCTCGACGATGGATTCAAAGAGGCTCGGTTTACCACCGCCTCAGGCCCGCGCACCGCTATAGGAACCGGCTACGACGGCAAGCTTATTATCGTTTCGGTGCCGTCGGCGACCATCCAGCAAATGCGCGAGCTGATGCTGAACCTCGGATGCGTCAACGCGATGAACCTTGATGGAGGCGCGTCGGCGGCCATGTATTATTACGGCAATTTCATACGCACGCCCGGGCGCGAGCTTACGACCACGCTTCAGGTGTTCGTAAGCTAACGGGGGAAAACGTTTGGCATACTATAAATGGCGAAAAATGTTGTTTTTGGAAAATAGTAATGATAATATGATGTCGTCACTATCGGTATTAATTATATAAGGCGGTGTGTTATGCTGAAAATCGGACGAAAAAGTATAAAAAGAGCAATATCTCTATGCATAGCGGTAATACTTTTAATCAGCGCGAGTCCCATGTGCTTTGCAGCCGAACCTCAGGCTATAGCGGATCCCGGATCGGTGCATACGCTTACTTTTCAGGAGGGAATAGAGGCGGCGGTTGTCGAGGCCTTTGTGGGTCTGGCAGACGAGGTCGCTCCCCAGATAACGGCGGCAATCACTCCGGAGGTGGAAGCTATCTCCGCAGCGGTCCAGGCCTCGGTTTTGGCGATCAAGGAAAAGAAGGAGAGCATTGAGACTGATGGCTTCGTTCTAGACGCTTCTGCCTATCCTCCTGCCGAGGTGGTCAATAATATACCGGAGCAGGGTCTGGCACAGGTTAGAGGCCAGGTTGAGGCAGAAATCCGCGCAACCGTCGCTGCGGACTTTGAAAAATCACAGGCGGTAATCTCAGAACAGGTAAAGGCTCTTCTGACTGACTCGGTGCCTGGGCTCATAAAGGAGTTTGAGCCCGCTCTTAAAGCCCTAATTCCCAAGGTTCACAGCATAATTGAAGCGCGTATTGAGGAGCGCATAGAGCAGAAGATTCTGCTTGCCCTGCCGAAACTCATGCCGCTGATTCCGGACAATATGTCAAAGATGGCTCCTGAGGAAATCGCGGCGGAGGTAAAGGCGTCAGTGAAGCAAAAGGTTGAAGCGGCGGTAAGGCCGGAATTTGAGGCGAAGATCAAGGCGCAGGTTGACGCACTTATGGTCGAAAAAGTAAAGAAACCGATTGAAGAAAAGTTCCAGCCGAGACTTTCAAGTCTTGACACATCCGTATATGACAAATACATTGACCAGCTGCCCGACTATCTTGAGAGAGTCGTTTCCAAGGCGACAATAAAGTCGATAGTGAGCGAAAATGTGGCGGCCTTAAAGGCAAAGCTGCCCGGCATGGTTGAAAGCTCCCGCGCAGAGATGGACGCAAAGCTCAATCAATATATACAGGATACCGTTCAAAGCGAGGCCAAGGTATACATAGGACAGAGCTATGTAAAAGCGCCGATAAGGCCGACGCGCGTCAACGACAGGCTGCTCGTACCGTTTCGGGCAATAGCGACCGCTTTGGGAGCGACCGTTGAATGGCGCTACGCGGAGCAGCAGGTGGTCATGGTAAAGGGCGATACAACGGTAGTTCTTACTATAAACAGCAATGTGGTTCTCGTAAACGGCAAAGAGGCCACAATCGACGCGGCGGCTCAGCTTGTGGACGATTATACAGATCCCAATATAAGCCATACTGTTGTACCTCTCAGGTTCCTCGCAGAGACCTTCAACATGAAGGTCGACTGGCAGGAGGAATGGCAGATGGTAACAATTAGCTGATTTCGTGTCGAATTCTTTTTAGATACGCTCAAAAGGAAAGCGTTCAATTAAAACGCTTTCCTTTTGTGAGCTTGTCGAAAAAGTGTTTTCGACAAGCTTCTAGGGGGCATCCAATGCCCCCTAGATACTCGGCTTGCGCCGCGATACCCCCGGTCGCGCACGATTTGCGCGGACTGAGGTATTTTTCCGAGAAGTGAATTCCCGGAAAAATAAAATTAAATATCCCTATGAGGGCGTTTTTTGACATTCTGTCAAAAGGAAAGCGTTCAATTAAAACGCTTTCCTTTTGTATATGCTTCTTCTTAATCTGGCTGTTGAAATCGTTTGTGCGGCGGGTTATACTGCAAAGTAAGGTTTATGCGAAAAGGAGGAGCGTTATGGACATCCACGAGCTTTCTGTGAGGCAGCGAAATTTCTTTATGAGCGGCGCGACGAGGCCGGTAGAGTTCCGGATCGCGGCGCTGGAAAAGCTTCGGGGCGCACTTCATAAGTATGAAGACGAGATGAGCGAGGCGCTGATGCGCGACTTTCGAAAGCCGCCATTTGAAACATATATGACGGAAACAGGTATTGTGCTCGATGAAATAAAGTACCATATCCGCCGCCTTCCGGGCTGGGCAAAGGACCGCAGGGTCAGAACCCCGATATCGCAGTTTTACTCCATGAGCTTTGTGTCGCCAGAGCCATACGGCGTCGTCCTCATAATGTCGCCGTGGAATTACCCGCTACAGCTTTGTCTGTCGCCGCTTGTCGGGGCAATTTCGGGAGGTAACTGTGCTGTTTTGAAGCCCTCGGCATACGCGCCGAATGCGTCAAGCGTGCTGGCAAAGCTTATCAGGGAAACCTTTTCTCCCGAATATATTGCTGTCATCGAGGGGGGCAGAGAAGAAAACTCTGCGCTGCTTGACGAGAAGTTTGATTACATATTCTTTACCGGAAGCCCATCGGTGGGCAGGGTAGTGATGGAAGCGGCAGCAAAGCACCTGACTCCGGTGACGCTTGAGCTCGGCGGCAAAAGCCCTGTGATTGTCGACGAGACTGCGGAGCTAAAAATTGCGGCGCGGCGCATCGCCTTCGGTAAGGTAATAAACGCAGGGCAGACCTGCGTCGAGCCGGACTACCTTTTTGTCCACGAATCAGTAAGGGAGAATTTTATAACCGAATTTAAAAATGCCATTAACGAGTTTTTCCCCACAGGCGACATGTCCGATATGCCGGTTATTGTCAACGACAAGCATTTCAGGCGCGTTACCGGGCTTATGCGGGGCGAAAAGGCCGCAATAGGCGGAGGCTTTGACAAAAAAAGCCGGTTCATTGAACCGACTCTCCTTATAGATGTGAAGCCAGACTCCCCGATAATGCAGGAGGAAATATTCGGTCCGGTTCTCCCGGTCCTTACATACAGCGACCTCAATACAGTTATCGAATATATAAACAGCAAGCCGAAGCCGCTTGCGCTCTATCTTTTCACGTCAAGGCGTGAAACCGAGAGAAAGGTGCTCGGCTCTTGTTCGTTTGGCGGCGGCTGCATAAACGATACGATTGTG
>JAJUHS010000111.1 GCA_029267755.1 Clostridiales bacterium | reverse complement strand
CATTAAGGCGGGTTTTTGGGCTGGTCTTCAAGTTTCTGTCTGCTGTTTTCCCAATAATAGGTTTTTGCAGGCCGATTGGTTCGGCTTCAGTCCATAATTTTCGGGGCTGTAGCAATTTTTATTTTGCTACAGCCCCTTTTTTGTATTTCAACGGTTTTGGGGTTTTTAATGCGCAAATATTTTTACTGCTTTGAAACTCTGTAACAAAAATGCTAACAAAATTAACAAATAGCATGTTAGGCACATATATTACATAATTAATTTATCGAGTCGCTTATCTGTTTTTTAAAACTTCGATTTTTTTCGCGATTTCCGGCTTTGCTTCGTCCATAAGCTCGTCCCATTCGCCAATGTAGTCATAGGTTATCTCGTCGCCGCCCCTGATGGCCTCAATG
Organism: Clostridiales bacterium; assembly: GCA_029267755.1. GTDB lineage: Bacteria > Bacillota > Clostridia > Oscillospirales > Oscillospiraceae > DUPK01. Next base: position 6,026 of record JAJUHS010000111.1, on the reverse strand, counting down.
TACTTTTTAAGCAGGGGGAAGTCCTTTTCATAGGCGTGGAAGCTGTTGGCGCGGTGGGTATAGGTGCCCATTTCGACCCCAAGCTCCTGTGCGAGGCGCTGTTGCAGCAGAATGAGCGCGAAGGCATTCATGAACGTGGCCTTTGCGGCGTCGTTCGAGCGGAACAGGACCTTGCAGTGAAGCTTCCCGCCACGGATAAAGTAATGTATATGCTGAAGGCAGGCAGGGGAGTCGTTGCCCTCTCTTGTATCATGGCGCCAGTCGCGAACGTCTATGACGGCACGGCGCGAATCGGGATTGCGTTTAAGCTCGCGGCTTATAAACGGGAGTTGCTCCGCGATACGGCTGTGATAGGTATATTCCCAGTTCCCGCGCTCAACCTCGAAGTCGAGGATTCCGTCCAGTATTTCCTGGCGATATTGCTCCAGCTCGGAAAAGCCGCCGATGAAGAGCCTGCTTATCATCGGCTCCAAAAGCGGCTCCTCAACGCATATCGTCATTGAGAGCTCCTTCTGCCTTGTGTTGTAATCGGGACAGTCGGAAATTTCCCCGAAGTCATAAAGCGTCTCCAGCGCCCTGTGGTAAGCATCAGGCAGGGTCCTGCCGGTTACAAGTTTTTCCGTCATGAGGATTCCTCCAAGCGGTTTTTTTAAGACAATTAAACCATATTTTCAAGGAGATCACAACAAAAAACATTTACGGCGCAATTATAATTTGTCAGGCCGCCTGATATCTGATAGAATATCTGAAAACAATGACCGGAGGAAAGCGGGATGAACATACAAATTTTCGGAAAATCTAAATGCTTTGACACCAAAAAGGCGGAGCGCTATTTCAAGGAACGCCGCATTAAATACCAGTTTATCGACATTGTGAAGTACGGCATGAGCGCGGGTGAGTTTAAAAGCGTTCTCGGCGCGGTCGGATTTGAGGCGCTTTTTGACAGCGGCGCGAGGGGTGCCGAGAGCATTCGTTATCTGGCGCATAAAGCAGATATGGAGCAGAAGCTTTTCGAGGATCAGAGCCTAATCCGGACGCCGGTAGTAAGAAACGGCAGAACTGCGACGGTCGGGTATTGCCCGGATGTCTGGAAGGAATGGCAATAGTCTTATTATCAAGTTGTTTCAGGGCATTTTATATGCTATACTCTTACTGGAGAATGGGGGAATTCTTATGGCGTCGCATTCAAAATCCGGAATTAAGCGCATCCTTATAAACATTTTAATTACGCTCGTGGTGGGCTTCGTTTACTTTTATCTCGAACTGCCCGCAATAAATCTCCATGACCCGAGCTTTTATGGCTTTTTCTTTCTGATTGCGGTCGTCTACTGCGTGCTCACCGCGTTTTCCATGGGAGTGATAAAGTCATCGAGGGATATTGGGGCCTGGTGGCAGGGACTTAAGCAATATTGCTTTGCGCCCATTGTGATCTGCGGTGCGCTTATCGTTATTTACGCTCTTGGCTCACTCGTATCGAGCCCGATTATCCGCGCCTCCGCCTATAGGGGGCTTCTGGCCGTGCAGACGGGAAATTTTGCCCAGGATGTAGACGAGGTTACTTATCAGCAGATTCCGATGCTCGATGAAGCCTCGGCAAAGAAGCTCGGCGACAAGAAGCTCGGAGAACTTGCAGATATGGTGAGCCAGTTTGAGGTCGCGGACAACTACACTCAGATTAACTACCATATGCATCCTGTACGCGTCACGCCGCTTGAGTACGGCGACATTATAAAGTGGTTCAATAACCGTTCAAAGGGACTGCCTGCATATATCGCGATAGATATGGTTACGCAGGAGGTGAGCGTTGTGCGCCTTGCAGAGGGTATGAAATATTCCGATGCGGAGCACTTCGGGCGCTATATTTACAGGCTTCTGCGTTTCAGATATCCTGCTTATATGTTCGACACGGCGACTTTTGAAATTGACGAGCAGGGAACGCCCTATTGGGTGTGCCCGAGGATAACAAAGAGAATAGGGCTTTTTGGCGGTACGGATGTGATGGGAGCTGTTCTGGTCAATGCGGTTACCGGAGAGAGCACTTATTACGAAACGAAGGATGTGCCGCAGTGGGTGGACAAGGTTTTCAGCGCGCAGCTGGTTATGGAGCAGTATAATTATTACGGCAAGTATATCAACGGATTCATAAATTCGGTTATCGGCCAGAAGGGCGTAACGGTTACGAGCAAGGGCTATAGCTATGTGGCGATCAAGGACGACGTTTATGTGTTTACGGGCATTACCTCGGCCGGTAGCGACGAGTCCAATGTAGGCTTTATCCTGGTAAACCAGAGGACAAAAGCCGCGACTTATTACAGCATTGCAGGTGCCGCAGAGTATTCTGCGATGTCCAGCGCCCAAGGCGTAGTTCAGGATCTCGGCTATAAGGCTACGTTCCCGCTGCTGCTTAACATTTCCTCGCAGCCTACCTATTTTATGGCGCTTAAGGATAACTCGGGGCTTGTCAAGGGCTACGCGATGGTGAACCTCCAGCAGTTTCAGATTGTCGCCACGGGTTCGACGGTGGCCGACTGCGAGAGAGCCTACGTCCAGCTTCTGATTCAGAAAGGCATAGCGAAGCCGGAGGCTATAAAGACCATGTCCGAAAGCGGTACAATTGCGGAAATCCGGACGGCCGTAAGGTCCGGAACCTCGTATTATTATGTGCGTCTCGAGGGCAGAGACTATTTCTATGTAATCTCGGTTTCGGACAGCGAGGAAGTTGTAATTATGAACCCTGGCAATCAGGTTACGATAGATTACGTTCAGAGCGAGGGGAGTCTCAGGCTCGCAAATAAGATAAGAAAGAGCTAATATGGAAATAAGCTACACTGCACAAGAAAAGGATAGCGGCAGGGAGCTCCTGCGTGTGCTTCGCGGAGATATGAAGCTGTCCGCGTCAATGGTTCGAAGGCTTAAAAATACGGGCGGGATTTTTGTAAATTCCCGCCCGGTTTATACAAATTACCGGCTATCGACAGGCGATATAGTAACCTGCGATGTCGGAAGTGCCGAGGGGGAAAGCGGTGTCGTGCCCGAAAGGGGAGAAGTTGACATTATCTTCGAGGACGAATGGCTGATCGCCGTAAACAAGCCGTCGGGACAGCTATCCCACCCCTCGCGTTCAAGGTATATGGGAACTCTGGCAAATTACGTTTCCGGATATCTCGGCGGTGTATGCCACGCCGTCAACAGGCTCGACAGAGATACCTCCGGCGTTGTGCTTTTCGCAAAGTCAGCCTATGTTAAATCGAGGGCTGCGGATGCTCTGATGCACGGAGATACGGTAAAGGAGTATCTCGCGCTGGTTTACGGTGAGTTTTCTGATTCGGAAGGCGTTATAAACGAGCCGATAATCCGCCTTCGCGAGGGCGACATGAGGCGTGGGGTATCGAAGGACGGCGAGCGCGCCGTTACGCATTACCGAGTCCTGAAAAGCTTTGAATGCTTCGGGGAATGCGTGACACTGCTTAACTTGAGGCTTGAAACAGGGAGAACGCATCAGATAAGGGTGCACTGTGAGCATATCGGACATCCGCTGATAGGCGACGTGCTGTACTTTTCCGACCGCTCAAAGGCACTTTCGCAAAAGCTGAAAATAGAGGCACAGGCTCTCCACGCGGGCAGGCTTAGATTTGTCCACCCTTTTTCCGGCGAGGTTCTGGAGTTGTGCTGCAAAACCAGCAGAGAAGACCTGTACAAATTTTTTAGTGAAAATTAAGTCTTATTTTCTTGCTTTTTGTTCTTGACATAAGGCGCTCATAATTGTATAATTACAAAGCTGTATTGAGATGGCCCAGTAGTTCAGTTGGTTAGAACGCCAGCCTGTCACGCTGGAGGTCGACGGTTCGAGCCCGTTCTGGGTCGCCAATTAAATATCTGCTGTTATAGCTCAGGAGGCAGAGCACATCCTTGGTAAGGATGAGGTCGGCAGTTCGAATCTGCCTAACAGCTCCATGAAACCCTTGATTTATCGAGGGTTTTTTCTTTTTTTGCTTTGCTTATTTTGTTGGATTTAGAGGTTTTCCAACATTTCAAACAAGAATAGGCTTATAATGTTAATTGCTGACTGCTTTCGAGTATGCCTAATGAGGATTATTTGGATTGCGCCTATATTCCGAAGGGCTTGTCCCATACTTTTTTTTAAATAGTTTTGCAAAATAATTGCTGTCAAATATCCCGACGAAACAACAAATCTCTTGTATCGGCATAGATGAGTAAACCAGTAAATTTGCCGCGTTTTCGAGACGCTGATTGCAAATGAACTCGGTTAGAGTTAAGCCTGTTTCCGATTTGAATATGCTAGAGAGATAGTTAGCAGAGACACCGGTGTGGCGTGCAATATGCTTGGCCGTGATAGGCTGAGAAAGATTAGGAAGAATATACTGAATAGCACGCTTTACAACCGGGCTGTATTTCATTAAACGATTTTGTGTAACGAGCATGCAAATGTCGTCTATGGTTTGAAGGAGAATCCTGTTTAACTCATCTGTTGTTGTGGCATTCATTGAAGCGTTCCTGGACGCGTCGGTAATGGCATTGAGTGCGTCGGAAGGAACGCCTGTATTTCTGGCTGCGATGCGCGCTAAGGTACGAGCGATTGCATAACCCTCGCGTGTTGTGGCTAAATTTTTAGCTTGGTTTCTATTTGCAGCGGCATCCATTTCAGAGGCTTCAAAACGGCTGGCTATAATGCGTATCAGGCGTTTCGATTCCTGTGCATTTCCCTGCATAATGTTAATCATGAATTCGTTTTCAGTGTTGTGAATTTTAGTAATGTTTTCAGCGGAAATTTTTCTATATATATATTTATCGTTCAAATCTGCCATCCGGCCTTCAAGGGCTATCTCAATCTGCGGAGCTTCGCCTTCGGCGGGGTATAAGCAGTGCAGAAGAGTTTGGGCCGCCAGAACGACCTCGCTTTTTTCAATTAGCCTGATAGAGCGGTAATATAGGAGAAGTTTGTCGAAAATAGCTTCGGAAAAATGGTTTTCGTCAGAGATACGTTTTATCTCATGCTTCTTTATCGAATCGGGGAGGTATGGGCCAATCATCATAACCCAACCTTCGGCGGCAACAAAGCAATAGGAGATATGAAGATGATCAATAAGGTGATAGATTGTTTTTTCCTTTAAATCAAAGATAAATTTCTTAAACGCGGATGATGATGGAAACATTTGATTTGGAACAAAGAAGGTTTGGGAAAAAGATTCATAAATTTCGCCTTTGGTCTGCATAAAAGTATAAACATTTAGATTTTGAAGCGTCGAAATAAACATCTTAGCCATTTCAAATTTTTCTTCCATAATTCACCTCGTTCTAAGTTTTTGGGTAATTGAACTTTTGTTAAAAGTAATTTGTATAGCATAGACAAAATTGGCCGTGGAATTAAAAATGCGGAGATTTATACTTGCTATCTTATAAATATTCTATCATAAAAGAAGCTTTTTCGCTATACTTGATTCGTTATTACTCTAAGCAAAAATATGGTGTCCATTTTAATGGGTAGTGCGGATATAGAATGCGACAAACAAAGCCAAAAGTGTTGAAATATGGGCATTTCAACACTTTTGGCTTTTTAGTATTTACCGCAACTTTTTTCGTCGGGCCGTCCTTTTGCTCTATGCTTCGTAATTTTAAGCAAATTTCGGTGGCTGGCGGCAATTAGTCCGTTTCGTTGTATAACGTCTTGGATTGTTATGCATTTTTTCTCTCATCGGTCTTATTTTTCGGCCAATGCTGAACAGTAAAAGGATTACCTTCCTCGTGGATTTTTGCTGTGCTTATTCAACCAAATCATTATATAATATCTTTTCCTGAGAGATTCACAAGGAACTCCTCCGACTTGCGGCATCCGTATTCGTGGTAGGTTCCGTTTTTTAACCGCCGTGCCGCCTCAGGGAAATCCCTCCAGCTTTCTTCCTCGCGCCTTGCGAGTATGGGATAAAAATGCGCTCCGTTCAACTCCGCCGCCGCCTTGTCGCCGGGGGCGTCGCCTACCATGAGCATATTTTCAGCGGGGTAGCCTT
>JAJUHS010000040.1 GCA_029267755.1 Clostridiales bacterium | reverse complement strand
GGCATAAAAAAGCCGCTCCGAAAGGGGCGGTTATTCCATCAAAAAGCTTGTAAAAAAATCTGTAAAGGGAAAACTAAAGGGAAAACAGGCTAAAAATAAGCATAAAAAAGCCCTGTATCCATTGAAAATACAGGGTTTTTATTTGGCAGGGGCAGAAGGACTTGAACCCTCGGCACGCGGTTTTGGAGACCGCTGCTCTACCAACTGAGCTATACCCCTATAATATTACTTATATATTCAAATGCTTCGCATCAAGCTGCGAAGCAAATAAAAAGCAGGGACATACCAATGCATCCGGGTAAGTAAGTGGTGGGCCTTCAGGGATTCGAACCCCGGACCGACCGGTTATGAGCCGGTTGCTCTGACCAGCTGAGCTAAAGGCCCCCAGACGCCACTGCCGCTACGATCCCCGCAGCGACAACGGAGATATTCTAGCATGTCGCGCCGTTTTTGTCAACTCATTATTTAAAACTTTTCGCTGCCTCTGATGTAAACAAATTTTAGAAAATTAATTGACGTATTTAATAAGACAAGGTATTATATTTAAGTAACATTGTATATGTCTTTGGGGACTATTTTATTTATGGAGGAGCTAATATGGGTCTATTTGGGGAAATCAAATGCAGACGCTGTGACAGAAGATACTCCGCGATCCGCAGCAGATGTCCCTATTGCGGCGCGAGAAAGAAACGGGCAGGCAAATCCGACGGAGACGGCGACGGAAAGGGCAAGATAATAATCGGCATTATTCTTCTTGCCATCATAATCATTGCGGTAGCCGTTCTTGTATATATGAGTCTTTCGGGAAAAACCTTCGGGAAATCATCTCCCACGCCTACCCCTACTGCTGCCAGCACTCCCAAAACTTCAGCAACACCCAGCCCAAAGGCCAGTACCACGCCGACACCTGCTCCGACCCCGACTCAAACCCCTGTTCCAAGTGCTGCTGTCACTTCAATCACTCTTAGCCGGACTGACTTTACTCTTGCAAGCATAGGAGAAACTTGGGTTTTATACGCTACCTTGACTCCGTCAAATACAACTCAGACCGTAAAATGGACGTCAGACGATCCCAAGATCGCAACGGTAAGCACGACTGGCCTGGTAACGGCGGTCGGAAGCGGTACCACAAAAATTACCGCCGAGGCAGGTTCGGTAAAGGCCGAGTGCGTTGTCCGTGTAACGGGCAGCGGATCTGCTCCCGCCTCCACCTCGTCCGATGCCAGCTTTAAATTGAGCCACAGCGACGTTACGATCAGCGCAAGCAAGAAGGAGACTTTTAACCTTACGGTAAGCGGTTCCTCTGAAACGCCGACCTACAGAAGCGACAACGCCAATATTGCCTCCGTTTCCTCAAGCGGAACGGTAACCGCCGTTTCAGTAGGCACAACGAGGATCTATGTCACCGTAGGCGGAAAGACTCTTGAGTGCATCGTTCGAGTAATCTGACAGAGCAAAACAGTTTTTGATAAGCTTAGAGGCCGGTAATCCGGCCTCTAAGCGTTTTTTGGCCTGACCCCATAAAAAATATATAAACTGGCGATTTTAATATTGTCACTTGTTTTATATCATACTATTGTATTATACTGCGTTGGCATTTATGACAGGAGGCGCCAAGCCTCATACCCCATTCAAATTTCTTCTTTATTTCGGAGGTTATTATGAACAAACAGAAACGCGCAATAGCGATTCACGACATTTCCTGTATAGGCCGCTGCTCTCTCACAGTGGCGCTGCCGATACTGTCGGCCGCCGGCATAGATACCGGCGTCCTGCCTACTTCCATACTCTCCACCCACACCGGCGGTTTCGAGGGCTTTACCTTCCGTGATCTGACCGAGGATCTCGTGCCGATAACCGACCACTGGAAAACACTTAACCTCAAGTTCGACGCGCTGTACAGCGGTTTTCTCGGCTCGTTTGAGCAGATTGATCTCGTTGCGAAGATTTTTGACGACTTCAAGACTCCCGATACGCTCATAATGGTCGACCCCGTAATGGCCGATAACGGCGTACTTTACAAGATATACTCCCCCGAGATGGCAAGGGGTATGGCTAAGCTATGCTCCAAGGCAGACGTTATCGTGCCCAATCTGACAGAAGCTGCGTTTATCCTTGATGAACCGTATAAGGGCGAGTCGCTTACGCGCGAGGAGGTCGAGTCCATTCTCAGAAAGCTTTCAAATCTGGGCCCGAACCAGGTGGTTCTTACCGGCATTTCGTTCAGCGAAGGCAGACTCGGCGCCGCCGCCTACGACAAAAATACCGGCAAAATGTATTACTATGACTGTGAGCGCATCGAGGGCTACTTCCACGGTACCGGCGATGTGTTCGGAAGCGCGCTGCTCGGCGGCATGCTGAACGGAATGGCTCTTGAACGGGCTACAAAGCTGGCTGTCGATTATACTCATAAGTGCATCTCCCTTACCGTCGAGGCGGATCTCGAAAAGCGTTACGGCGTCTGCTTTGAGCGCGCCCTCCCATATTATTTGGAACAGCTTGGCTTAAAATAACCAAAAACCAGTCTGAAGCGGCGGGGCCGAAGCCCCGCCGCTTATCCTATTTGAATATCGCAATTGCCGCCATAACCGCAACAACGATCCATTGAAGCGCGGCCGTAACTACCGTTTCCCATCGTCTGGCCGGTTTTTCGCGCAACTCTTCAACGGCAATTTCCAGCTTATCCAATTTGGTCATAATATTGGCGTATTGAACATCGGTTCTGACTTTGGCGTTGCTTATTTCCTCCAGACGGGATAAGAATTCCTTATGCGTTTCCTGATTTTTCTCGGAATCACGTTCAAGAACCAATACCTTTTGCGCAAGTACGGCGATATCCTGATCCTTCGTATAAGTCTCTTCGGGCATAATAGCATCCCTCTCGGCTTAAAATGGAAAAGAACTTTATTTTTTTCAATAATTGCATTATAATATCCGCAAAGCAGATATGGTACATGAATATTTGGAAAGTCAAACGAGGGGGTAGTTCCATGAAAAATACTGCGGCGTTTATAGGTTCGGGCAACATGGGCGGCGCTTTTATCCGTGCGGCTGCACGGGCTGTAGATCCCGGTAAAATAATTATTACTGACTTTGATCCATTAAAAGCGGAGGCTTTGGCCGACAGCACGGGCTGTTCCTGGTCCGCCGATAATTCTGAAGCGGCACGAAGCGCAAAGTTTATTATTCTGTGCGTTAAGCCGCAGGTGCTGCCGTCCGTATTGACCCCGCTCGTATCTATTTTACGCGAAGCTGAGGAAATAGGTGAGTCCAAGGTGCTCGTTTCCATTGCCGCGGGCATAACGATAGCAAAACTGCGGAGCATCGTCGGCTCGGATACGCAGCCGATTATCCGCGTAATGCCGAACACCCCGGCGCTTATCGGCAAGGGGCTTATGATACTTGCGACCGACGGGAGCGCTTCTGAAGAGGATATGGCCGCCCTCGGCAAAATGGCGGAGGCCTGCGGCGAGGTCCGGAGACTTGACGAAAAGTATTTCGACCAGGCCACGGTCATCGCAAGCTGCAGTCCGGCTTACGCCTATATGTTTATAGAAGCGCTGGCCGAAGCCGGCAAGGCTATGGGGCTCGACGCCGAGACCTCGCTGTTTTATGCGGCACGCTCTATGCTCGGCTCCGCCGCGATGGTTCTTGAAACCGGAATTTCCCCCGAAGAGCTGTGCAGGATGGTCTGCTCTCCAGGCGGCTCTACAATTGCCGGCGTAAATGTTCTGCGCGAAAAGGGACTATATAATTTGATCGGCGAGGCGGCGGAGGCTTCATACAAAAGAAACATCGAGCTTGGCAAATAACTTTAAAAGAGGTGCGGAATGGGCAGAATAATGGCTGTTGATTTCGGTGATGCCCGAACGGGTGTCGCGTTTTCGGATATGTCCAAAACTCTTGCGGGCGAGGCCTTTGTAATCAAGGAATACAATTTTGACCGTTTGGCGAAGCGCCTCTGCGCGGAGGCAAGCTCCCATGGCGCGGAAAAAATAGTACTCGGTTATCCTAAGAATATGAACGGCACAGCAGGCGCCCGCGCCGAAAAAAGCGCCGCATTGGCCGAGCGGCTGCGCGAGCTCGGCGCTCCCGAGGTCCTTTTATGGGACGAACGCCGGACAACCGTAGACGCGCACAGAATTCTCGGAGAAACCGGCAACTTCGGAAGAAAGCGCAGAGATACCGTGGACGCCGTAGCTGCCACACTGATTCTTGAGGGTTATCTTAACAGCCAGAGGATATAGAAAAATATACATTTTTAATATTATTTAAAAATAATGTTGACCTTTTGCCATTGTCTATGATATAGTATTTCTACCTGTCGATGGAGAGGCTTGTTTTTTCATGCAAAAATTCTTTCCTCAATAATACAGGGAGGCAAGGTGTCGGCGTCGGCCGTCACAATATTAAAGGAGGTGCCGTAACGAAATGCGAGTTAAAATCACGCTTAGATGCACAGAATGCAAGCAGAGAAACTACAACACGGTGAAAAATAAGAAAAACACGCCGGATCGTTTGGAAATGAACAAATACTGCCGTTTCTGCCGCAAGCATACCCTGCACAGCGAAACGAAGTAACAGGGGGGTTACAGATGGCTTTTCAAGAAGACAGACTGCCCGAGAGGGATATAAATACCCCCGAGGAGGAACCCAAAAAGAAGGGCAAGAAAAAGGAAGGCAACTTCTTTACGCGCATGTTCAGCAATTTGGCCCGTTGGTTCAGAGAAATGAAGAGCGAGCTGAAGAAGGTAGTATGGCCGACAAAGTCGCAGGTGCTAAACAACTGCATCATCGTTTTTGTGGTCGTAATCGTATCCGCGATAGTAATCTGGGGCTTTGATCAGCTGGCCATATATTGCGTCGATGCGCTGATTTCGCTCGGCGGCTAATATCGGTTTCGCCGCCTTCTTGCGGCGGACGGAAAGGAATGGTCTCAAATGGCGGATAACAGCCCAAGATGGTATGTAGTGCATACTTATTCGGGATATGAGAATACAGTTTCCGCGACTATACTCAAAGCGGCCGAGAACCTCAAGATGCAGGATATGATACTTGAGATAAATATTCCTGTCGAAAAGGTTAAGGATATTTCCGATCCTGACGGCAAGGTAACGGAGCATAAGATTTTTCCGGGCTATGTTCTCGTAAAAATGATTATGACCGACGAAAGCTGGCATCTTGTGAGAAACGTACGCGGAGTCACCGGCTTTGTAGGTGCCGACGGCAAGCCCGTTCCTCTTACAGAGGATGAGATATTGGCGCTTGGCGTGGAAAAGCGGGAGGTCGTTGTCGGCTATGCCGTAGGGGATACGGTTAAGGTCAGCGACGGACCTCTGGAAGGATTTCTGGGAACCGTCGAGGAAATCGACAAGGATAAGAATCGCGTTCGCGTGGTTGTTTCCATGTTCGGAAGAGAAACGCCTGTGGATCTTGAACTGGATCAGGTGGAGCAAGTAAACAAATAATATTGGTTTTCCTGTTAGTGGGAGGATGTGCATAAGCATTCCGCCAAATTACCACATTATATTAGGAGGTACACTTAAGTGGCACAGAAAGTAGTAGGTTATGTAAAATTGCAAATTCCCGCCGGCAAGGCGACTCCGGCCCCCCCTGTCGGCCCCGCTCTCGGTCAGCACGGTGTCAACATCGCCGCGTTCACCAAGGAGTTCAATGAGCGCACTAAAAATGACATGGGGCTTATAACCCCAGTTATAATCACGGTCTATTCGGACCGCAGCTTCACCTTCGTATGTAAAACACCGCCCGCCGCTGTCCTTTTGAAAAAGGCCTGCGGAATTGAGCGCGGTTCAGGAGTTCCTCAGAAGGACAAGGTTGCCAAAATCAGCCGTTCTGAGGTCCGCAAGATAGCGGAGCAAAAGATGCCCGACCTCAACGCAACTGACATAGAGGCCGCCACCAGCATGATTGCCGGAACGGCAAGAAGCATGGGCATCGTGGTAGTCGACGACTAGTCGGCCGCCCAGTGGGAGGATTATTCCGATATAACCGTATCGCGGATATGTCTGCGCGATATGGTTCAACCACACTTTGAGGAGGAAATAAATTGTTCAGAGGTAAAAACTATAAAGAAAGCGCAAAGCTAATCGACAGGGCTACGCTTTACGACGCTGCGGAAGCGTTTGATATTCTTGTAAAAGGCGCAAAGGCAAAGTTTGATGAAACCGTTGAGCTTCACATAAAGCTGGGCGTTGACTCCCGTCACGCAGACCAGCAGGTTAGAGGCGCGATCGTACTTCCCCACGGAACAGGCAAAACGAAGAAGATTCTCGTATTTGCCAAGGAGGGCCGTCATCAGGAGGCCCTGGACGCAGGTGCGGATTATGTAGGCGCCGATGACATGGTGCAGAAAATCCAGAAGGAAAACTTCTTTGATTACGACGTTGTTGTCGCGACCCCCGACATGATGGGCGTTGTCGGACGTCTTGGTAAGATCCTCGGACCTAAGGGACTTATGCCGACTCCTAAAGCCGGTACGGTAACCAACGACCTTGCCAAGGCTATCGCCGAGATCAAGGCCGGTAAGATCGAATACCGTCTCGACAAAACGAATATAATCCATTGCCCCATCGGCAAGGTTTCTTTCGGACCGGAAAAGCTGCTCGAGAACTATACCGCTTTGATAACCGCCGTTATCAAGGCAAAGCCGTCCGCCGCCAAAGGCCAGTATATAAAAAGCTGCGTTACCGCTTCTACCATGGGTCCCGGCATAAAGATCAACACCGCAAAGCAGCTGTAAATAAAGATCGGCAGATTTTTTGGGGGGTGTTTCTGCAAAGAAGCACGCCCCCCTTTTGCATTAATCAATTTAAGGAGGAAGATGTATGCCCATAAAAATACCCGATTCGTTGCCCGCCTGCGCCGTACTTGAAAGTGAGAATATTTTTGTAATGACGGAATACAGGGCCATTCATCAGGACATCCGTCCTTTGAAGCTCCTTATATTGAATCTTATGCCAACTAAGGAGCAGACCGAGGTGCAGCTGCTTAGAAAGCTTTCAAACACTCCGCTGCAGATCGAGGTCGAGTTCCTGCGCACAATAAGCCACGAATCAAAGAACGTAAACGCGGAGCATTTGGAGTCCTTCTATGTCTCTCACGACGACGTAAGGCAGAAGCGTTACGACGGAATGATAATTACCGGCGCCCCGGTGGAGAATCTGGAATTTGAGGCTGTCGATTACTGGCAGGAGCTTTGCGAGATTATGGAATGGACCAAAACGAACGTTCACAGCACCTTCCATATTTGCTGGGGTGCTCAGGCCGGGCTGTACTATCATAACGGCATAAAAAAACATACTCTGCCGAAAAAGCTTTCCGGAATATACACCCATAAGATACTGAAACCGCAATCTCCGTTCTTTAGAGGCTTTGACGATGAGTTCTTCGCCCCCCACTCCCGTTATACCGAGGTGCTGGCGGAGGATATCCTCGCAAACCCCGAGCTCGAGCTTCTTTCGGTTTCCGACAGTGCCGGAGTATTTGCCGTAAAAAGCGTCGATAACCGTCGTTTTTTCATTACCGGACACCCCGAATATGACTCTGATACGCTTGCACAGGAATACTCCCGAGATATAAAGAAGGGACTTGACATCGCCGTACCGGAAAACTATTTCGAAAATGACGACCCGAACAAAGCGCCTGTATGCCGCTGGCGCTCGGCGGCGCAGCTAATGTACTCAAACTGGCTCAATTACTATGTATATCAGACCACTCCGTACGAGATTTCAAGAGTCGGAGAATAAGAATAAAGAAGGGGGCTGGTCTCTCCCTTCTTTATTCTTTGACTTTTTACTGCTTTTTTGTTATTATTTAAGTATAAAAGCAAATGGAAGGAGGCAAAAAATTTGTTTACCGCTATAAATGTATCCAAAAGTATCCGACAGCAAACGGAAGATAAAATATGACGCAGGCAATAAGGCTCAGCCGGGAGTTTTTTGATGAAGTCGCAAAACCCCGGCTCTTTATGGATTTTCCGGAGATTGCTCCCCGAATCGCTGCGGGGCTAGTCGGAAACGGTTCCGAGTGCTTCGGTTACGACGATGAGCTATCAATCGATCACGACTGGGGCATCGACTTCTTTGTCTGGCTTTCCGATGAAGACAAGGACTTCATCGAACCTTTGTCGAAGTGGAAGAGAACGCTTTTTGAAGAACATTCCGATAAAGAGCTGCGGCAGCGCTCGGAATACGGCGCTTATATCGGAGTTATGACCGAAGGCGGCTTTTATTCAAGCCTTATTGGCTTTCCCGATGGACCGCACAGCATAGAGGAGTGGCGCGCGACACCACAGGAAAATCTCGCACTCGCCGTAAACGGTGAGGTTTTTTATGACGGGGCGGGAGAGTTCACCAAAACTCGCAAGCACCTTTTGGACTTTTATCCTGAGCAGCTCCGAATGAAGAAGATCGCCGCCCGTTGCATGGCAATCGCACAGACCGGCCAGTATAATCTAAACCGATGTATGAAAAGAGCGGACTGGGTAACCCTCAGAACGGTACTTTCAAGGTTCAATGACGAAGTGATATCGCTTGTGTTTTTGCTCAACCGCACCTATAAACCTTACTACAAGTGGGCGTACCGACGTATGACGGAGCTGCCGATACTCGGTTCGGAAATCGGTAAGGAGCTGTATTCCCTCGCGTTGCTTTCAGGTCTTGACTTTGAAACCTTTAAAAAACAGCAAGAATGTATATCCCGAATCTGCGGTATGCTGATAATCGAGCTGAAAGCTCAGAAATTGGTCAAATCGGACGATTGGTTTATGGCAACGCACGGCGCAGAAATTCAAAGCAGAATCACCGACGACTTTCTGCGGCGTCTGCCCCCACAATACGAATAGAACAGCAAAAGAAAAACCATTACAATGAAACCTTTCGTATTATTATATTTTACAATATAAGGAGTTTTTTATGGGATCCCGAAAAGTCTATACTGTGCTTATTCTCTTTTCCCTATCCCTTTTACTAACCGGTTTTATAGTCAGCACACCCTTAGAAATACTTAGCGGACTGAAAACAATTATTACTTCCGAGAGCACGCTTATAACCGACTATTTTGCCATCGCTGGGCCCGGCGCGGCTCTTGTCAATTCAGCGCTTGTGACGCTTATCTCTATCGCTCTGCTTTACTTCAGCCGTGACCCGATTTGCGGCGCTACAATTATGTCAACCGGCCTGATGGCAGGCTTCGCCCTTTTCGGAAAAAACATTGTTAACATGTGGCCGATTATCTCCGGAACATGGCTTTACGCCTTGTATCAGAGAGAGTCTGTTATGAAGTACACTCCTATTGCGCTACTCGCGACGACGCTCAGTCCCTTTGTTTCCTTTATCGCCCTGCGGCAGGGCGGTACCCTCGAACATATTGTTATGGCTTTAATTGTCGGGCTTATGATTGGTTTTTTGATGCCGCCCCTCGCGGAGTACACATTTCGTATCCACAACGGAATGAACCTATATAACACCGGATTTGCGGCAGGCCTTTTTGCAATGGTTCTCGTCCCCGTCACGATGGCTTTCGGAGAAGCTCCCGAAAACGCATATTTTTGGTCAACCCAGTATCATAATATATTGCTTATTTATTTGATTTTGCTTTTGGCGGCGCTTTATATTGCCGCATTTATATGTGACAGGCATGTATTGAAGTCCTATGCGGCGCTTGTAAAGTCAAGGGGGCACGTTCCTAACGATTATCTTGAGAAGTTCGGTGCACCGGCAGTACTGCTTAACTCCTCGCTTTGCGGAACGATATCTCTCTTATATATTCTAATCACAGGAGGCGTCTTGAACGGGCCTACACTTGGCGCGATATTCTCCGTTATCTGCTTCGCTTCGAGCGGAAAAAACCCTAGGAATATTGCGCCGGTAATGTTCGGAGTTTTTATTGGTAGCGTCTGCAACACCTGGGAAATAACAGCCCCCGCCGTTCAACTTGCCGGAATCTTTTGTACCACTCTAGCTCCGATAACGGATTACTTTGGAACCTTCGGGGGACTACTTGCCGGATTTTTGCACTCATCGGTCGTTCTTTACGCTGGTACTCCGCTTGCTGGACTGAACCTTTACAACAACGGTTTTTCGGGAGGAATAGTGGCGACCGTTCTGTATCCCGTTTTGAGCAAGATTTTTAAGCACAAGCGTGCTCAAATTGAAAATTTGGATTATCTTGACGCGTTTAAATAATATACCTTTGAAAGGAAGAGCTTAGTGTACGAAGCATATTACGAGCCCCTGCACGATATTGATGCGTACCTGAATCGTATCGGCATGAAACGTCCTGCAAAGCTGACGAAGGAGTATTTGGATGAGCTGGTACTTGCCCATCAGTGTTCTGTTCCGTTTGAGAATCTCGACATCTTTGATCTGCACAAGCCCATTTCAATTATTCCGAAGGATATTTTCGACAAGGTCGTAATCCGTAAAAGGGGCGGCTACTGCTTTGAACTGAACGGACTTTTCGTTCTGCTTCTGAAAGCCTTGGGATACCACGCATACTCCTGCCCATGCAGGGTGCTGCGCGAGGATACGAAAACCCCGAATCCCGTACGCCACAGAGGCAATATCGTACGCTTTGACGGAAAGTACCTCTTTTGCGATGTCGGCTTCGGCGGTCCCATGCCTCCCGCCACGTTAATTTTAGAGGAGGATACTCGCCAGATAATCAGAGGCGAGACCTTCTGGTTTGAGCGCGTCGATGAGTTCTGGTGGACACTTAAGCGCCTTACCAAAGGAAAGCTGGAGGTAGGAATGGGAATCCCGGACTTGAGCGACGAGGTACGCGAGGCTCCAGTCCTGCGCGTTTCACAAGCTTCTTGGGAGAATGTTGACTTCATACTGCCGAACATAGCCTGCTCAGAGGGCCCGGACGCCCCCTTTGCAAAAGAGCGCCTTATGAATCTGCGGCGTAAGGACGGTCATATTTCAGTAAGAGGCAATAATCTTACTATCGTCAAAAACGGTGTCCGTGAGCACCGATTGATTTCCGAGGATGAGAGCAAAAAGCTTATGGTTGAGGAGTTCGGCCTGATTTTGGAGTAGAAAGCGCGGGGAAGGATTCCCTTCGGCCCGCTTTTTCTCTGGCTTATTCGAGCCTATAACGCAAAAAACCACTTCTGAAGAAGTGGTTTTTCTTTTGGTGACCTAGCGGAGACTCGAACTCCGGACACCCTGCTTAAAAGGCAGGTGCTCTGCCGCCTGAGCTACTAGGTCATATTGGCTGGGATGGCAGGACTCGAACCTGCGGATGCGGGAGTCAAAGTCCCGTGCCTTACCGCTTGGCGACATCCCAATATCGAGCTCTTACCAACCTGAGAACATAAAAAAAGTGGGGTGGATGATCGGACTCGAACCGACGGCCTCCAGGGCCACAACCTGGCGCTCTAACCACCTGAGCTACACCCACCACATCTCTTAATTTTAGCCCGCATCTTTCGATGTGGTGCTTGGCACGCCAGAAGGGATTCGAACCCCTGGCCTACTGCTTAGAAGGCAGTTGCTCTATCCTGCTGAGCTACTGGCGCATATCAAATACCGCAAAGCGGAAATCAATGTGCTGGGATACTTGTACCGTTTTTGTGGGGAAACGGTTGGAGCGGGTGATGGGAATCGAACCCACGTATCCAGCTTGGAAGGCTGGTGTTCTACCATTGAACTACACCCGCATAAATGGCCTGGATTATATTTTACTATATAAAAGGCGCTTTAAGATAATAGCATTTATAAGGGAAAATGTCAACACGTTTTTATGATTTTTATGGGGACGGAAATGGTTTCCGCCCCCATAATCAATATAGGTCACACTTCCATTATCACCGGCAGCACCATCGGGCTGCGCTTTGTTGATTTATACAGCGCCGCCGAAACCTCCGCCTTAATATTCGTCTTGATTGTCGCCCAGTCACGGATATCGTTCATACGGCAGTATTCGAGCGTCGCCAAAACCTTTTCTCTTAGCTCTTCGATAAAGGCGCTCGATTCCTTGACGTAAATAAAGCCTCTGGTGATTATATCCGGGCCGGACACCAGCCCTCCGTCCTCGGCAGAAAGACTGAGCACTATCACGAGCATGCCGTCCTGAGCCAAATGCTTTCTATCACGCAAAACCACGCTGCCGACGTCTCCGACGCCCGTTCCGTCGACAAAGATGCGCCCTGAAGGCACGCTGCCGTTCTGCTTGATCGACTTCTGTGTAAGTTCTATAACATTTCCGATATCGCTTATCACGATATTCTTTGGTTCGATTCCCATAAGCTTTGCAAGCTCCGAATGGAGCTTCAGGTGCCTGTGCTCACCGTGAAGCGGGATAAAGAACTTAGGCTTGATAAGCCCGAGCATAATCTTCATCTCTTCGCGGCAGGCGTGGCCCGAGGCGTGGATATCGTTGTGCTTGCCGTAAATTACGTTTGCACCCTTGCGGAAAAGCTCATTTATAATCCGGCTGACAGTTTCCTCATTGCCCGGAATCGCCGACGCGGAAATGATTATCGTATCCCCCGGTCCGATTTCCACCTGCTTATGTCCGGAAAAGGCCATTCGGTAAAGCGCCGACATGGTTTCTCCCTGGCTTCCGGTAGTAATAATAACAAGCTTGTCCCTCGGAATATTCTTTATCTGCGTCATTTCTACCATGATGCCGTCGGGAACCTTAAGATATCCGAGGCGTACCGAAACCTTCATCACATTTTCCATACTGCGTCCGGTAATCCCCACGCGGCGGCCGTGCTTTGCCGCGGCGTCGATGACCTGCTGTATGCGGTGAACGTTCGATGCGAAGGTCGTTACGATTATGCGGTCCTTGCAGCCGTCGAACAGGGAATCAAGCTGCTCTCCGATATTTCTCTCGGACAGCGAATAGCCCGGGCTTTCAACGTTCGTCGAGTCTGCAAGCATAGCAAGCACACCCTGCTTTCCCAACTCTCCGAACCGTGCAAGGTCTATCATTCCTTCGGAAATCGGAGTCGTGTCTATCTTATAGTCGCCCGTATGGATAACGGGGCCCAAAGGCGTATGGATTGCAAGCGAAACCGCGCCTACAATGCTGTGGTTAACGTGAATAAACTCGACCTCAAAGCACCCGGCGGTAAAAAACTCTCCCGGCTCGACTGTAATGATCTCCGCATTTTCAAGCAGCCCATGTTCCTCAAGCTTGATTTCAACAAGGCCCGCGGTCATCCTTGTCGCATATATCGGCACGTTTATCTCCCGCAGAACATAGGGTATGGCTCCTATATGATCCTCGTGGCCGTGGGTCAGGACTATGGCTTTCACGCGGTTCTTGTTCTTTGTTAGATAGCTTATGTCCGGAATTACGACATCCACACCGTACATATCATTGTCCGGAAAGCCCATGCCGCAGTCGACTACTAAAATATCGCCGTGACACTCGTAAACCGTGATGTTCTTTCCTATCTCGTTAAGACCACCAAGCGATATAATTTTCAATTTTTCCGCCATTAAATAAAATATCTCCTTTTAAAATCCATAGTTTTGCCTTATGTAGTTTTTACGAGCGCACTGAATTCATGTAAACACCTAATAACAGTCAAGGCTTTTGAGCGGCCTTTTTCCCTCAATTGGCCCAAAAATCCACATAAACAGGTGATTACCTCGAGGTCGCACGCAGCTCCACAACAGCCCTGCTCCGCCATTGCAAACCGGCCGCAACCGACCTACAAAACAATGCATTTATAAAAATATGTTAAGTACATTAGTACATAATGCCAGTTTGTCCAAAATTATTTTGGTATAAACGCTATTATAAGAAGTGTAACAGAATTATAACAAATTGTCAAATCTTACATTTTATTTATGTTATATTCGACTATATTAAATTATACCCCCGGCTATGCGGGTTTATCAAAAAATACAGATAAAAAGCAGGCCGTCTTGTCCGATGGCTTGCCGACTAATCAATGTCTGATGAACAATTCGCGTTTGTCGGATTGTTCTTGAAATAAAGTTTTGCGCAATTTGCGTTGCGCGTTAATTAAAAAATCATGGTTAAAACAGGATAAGAACAACCCCGTAAAATAACCTTACATCTCTCTTCTTCCTTCAAGGGCGCGAAAGAGTGTCGCGTCGTCCGCGTATTCTAGGTTGCTTCCGACAGGGATGCCGTAAGCGAGCCTCGTAACCTTTACTCCGAGCGGCTTGAGAAGCCTTGACACATACATCGCTGTCGCCTCGCCCTCGGTATCCGGGTTTGTCGCCATTATTATTTCGCTTATCCCGCCCTTATTTACACGGGAAAGCAGCTCCTTTATTTTTATGTCGTCCGGTCCGATGTGGTTCATCGGTGAAATTACGCCGTGCAGCACATGGTAATGGCCGTTATATTCCCTCGAGCGCTCGATGGCCGCTACATCCTTGGGGTCCGCGACCACGCAGACCGTCGCTCCGTCGCGCTTCGGGCTCGCGCATATCTGGCAGATCTCTCCGTCCGTAAGATTCTGGCATATATTGCAATATCTTACGCTGTTCTTCGCCTCAAGTATAGCGTTTGCAAAAGCCTCCGCCTCTTCTTTCGGCAGCCTCAGCACATAAAACGCAAGCCTCTGCGCGGATTTTCTTCCGACTCCTGGCAGGCGGGCGAAACAGTCTATAAGATTGTCAAGCGGCGCGGGAAAAAAGCTCATCAGTTTTTACCCCTCAGTTTATTTATCGTTTTGGCCGGGTCGGGCGCCTTAAATATGGCGCTTCCCGCAACCAGCACATCGGCTCCGGCTTCCACACAGAGCTTGGCGGTTTCGGTGTTTATTCCTCCGTCGACCTCTATTTCACAGCATAGCCCGCGCTCGTCGATGTATTTTCGCAGCTCGGCGATCTTTATGAGCTGCTCTGATATGAACTCCTGCCCGCCGAAGCCCGGCTC
>JAJUHS010000028.1 GCA_029267755.1 Clostridiales bacterium | reverse complement strand
CGTTATCCGATCATAATTAAGCCTGTAAATCTTGGCTCGAGTGTCGGAATAAAGATTGCCCGCGACCGCGACGGACTTATTGACGCGGTGGATTACGCGTTTGACTTCGCATCCGTGGTCCTTGCCGAAAACGCGATAGTAAAGCTTCGTGAAATTAACTGCTCCGTGCTTGGCGACTATGAAAGTGCCGAGGCTTCCGAATGCGAGGAGCCGCTAAACACCGACGAGATTTTGAGCTACGAGGATAAATATGGCGGCGGAGCTAAGTCGGAGGGCGGAAGCAAGGGTATGAGCGGACTTAAGCGCCTGCTCCCCGCGCCAATTTCGCCTGAAATGCGCGAGGAGGTCAGGGAGCTAGCAATCAAAACATTTAAGGCACTCGGCTGCAACGGAGTGTCCAGAATAGATTTTCTCCTCGATGCCGAGGAAATGAAGCTTTGGGTAAACGAGATAAATACTATACCAGGTTCGCTTTCTTTCTATCTCTGGGAGCCGCTGGGCGTAAAATACCCTGAGCTTCTCGACAGGATGGTTTCGCTTGCGCTTAAACGCCAGCGTGAAACCGAGGAAATCAGTTACAGCTTTGAAACTAATATCCTCTCAAACTTCGGAAACGGCGCAAAAGGCGGAAAGGCGGGCAACCGCTGAACTTATCCTCGGCTTCATGGATAAAAACAGTCATAAATCTCATAGTCGAACATATAATGATACATATATCATTTACGACAGGAGGAATTTTATGAGGTGTTTTATGTACATCGGAGAACAGACCCCGCAGACGGATATCGACGACCTTATTTACGGAGACGATACCGAGATCTGCACAAGCGCCAGATAGAGGCTTAAAAACGAAAATACACACGAAAGAGACAGGTATATGCTTGAGTTTGAAGAATACAAACAGAAAATCAACGCCCTGAAACCCGTGCTTGCGACTCTCGCTTCCGCGCTGAAAACAGAAGAAGCGCAGGCCGAGATTGAACACCTCGAAGCGGAGAGTACCGCCGATGGCTTCTGGAACGACATGGAGAATTCTCAGAAGGTTTTGAAGCAGATCAAGCATTTGAAGTCCAAGTGCGAAACCTATTCAAAGCTGACATCTCGCTTTCACGATCTTTTAACTCTCTGCGACATGGCTCTCGAGGAAGAGGACGAAAGCCTTCTGCCGGAGCTTATAGAGGAATACGAGAGATTTGAGGCCGATCTTGAAACGGCGCGCCTGACGACTCTTCTGTCCGGCGAATACGACGAGTGCAATGCGATACTGTCCTTCCATGCCGGAGCGGGAGGCACCGAAGCGCAGGACTGGGCGCAGATGCTTTACCGGATGTATACACGCTGGGCGGAGCGCCACGGCTTTAAGTATAAGCTGCTCGACTACCTCGACGGTGATGAGGCGGGATTGAAAAGCGCAGTTATCTGCATCGAGGGACAAAACGCCTACGGTTATCTGAAAAGCGAATCCGGCGTCCACCGGCTTGTGCGGATATCGCCATTCGACTCGTCGGGACGCCGCCATACGTCCTTTGCCGCAGTTGAGGTCATGCCGGAAATAACCGACGATTCCGAGATTGAAATACGCCCCGAGGACCTTAAGGTCGATACATACCGCAGCAGCGGTGCGGGCGGCCAGCACGTCAACAAAACGGAATCGGCTATACGGATCACCCATATCCCGACCGGCATTATCGTTTCGTGCCAGGTCGAACGAAGTCAGCATCAGAACCGCGAAACGGCGATGAGGATGCTGCGTTCTAAGCTTGCCGAAATAAAGGAACGGGAGCATCTTGACAGGATTGAGGATATCAAGGGCGTTCAGCAGAAGATAGAGTGGGGAAGCCAGATCAGGTCGTATGTGTTTATGCCTTATACTCTCGCGAAAGATCACAGAACAAACTTTGAGTCGGGCAATATAAACGCCGTCATGGACGGCGACATCGACGGCTTTATAAACGCGTATCTTAGCCAGAACGCGGGAAAGCAGCAATAAAATAGCGGAAGGTGCAAACATTTTGTTTAGCACCTTCCTGTTCTTATTCAAGTATTTCTCCGCCTGTTGAGATTGTTACTACCTGCCAGGGAATGAACTTTCCGCTTTTCTTAAGGGCGTTTTTTGCCGCGGCCTCAATTCCTCCGCAGCAGGGAACCTCCATGCGCACTATTGTTAGGCTTTTTATATCGTTGTTTTTTATAATTTCAGTGAGCTTTTCTGTGTAATCTCCCATGTCTAGCTTTGGACATCCGATTATTGTGATTTTGTTTCGCATGAACCTGTTGTGGAAATCGCCGTGCGCGTAGGCTGTGCAGTCCGCCGCTACCAGCAGATCGGCGTTGCTGAAGTATGGCGCGTTTACCGGCACGAGTTTGATCTGCACCGGCCACTGCATAAGCCTGCTCTCATTAGGGACTGCGCAAGCCGCAGGAGCGGGAGCGCTTCTGTTTAAGGTCTTGCTTTGCGTCCCGGGGCAGCCGCAGGGCAGGGAAGCGGACTTTTGAGCCTGATTTGCCTTGACTGCGGCTTCGTCGTAGGCCGCGGCCTCGCGCTCCTCAAAGCTGATTGCGTCCGTAGGGCAAACGGGAAGACAGTTGCCGAGCCCGTCGCAGTAATCGTCGCGCAGGAGCTTCGCC
Organism: Clostridiales bacterium; assembly: GCA_029267755.1. Taxonomy (GTDB): domain Bacteria; phylum Bacillota; class Clostridia; order Oscillospirales; family Oscillospiraceae; genus DUPK01. Next base: position 15,602 of record JAJUHS010000028.1, on the reverse strand, counting down.
TTGCCGTTGACCATCCCGATCGCGCCCTCGTGGCAGGCCTCAGCGCAGAGCCCGCAGCCTATGCACTTGTCTTCGTCTATCTTTATAATCTTTCTTTTCATATCTCTTTCCTCCGATTTTGATCAAAGCTTAGTTGCCTTTTTGATTGCAGCATACTATACTTAAAACGAAAAGTCTGTTGCATTTACAACGAAAGAAGGGACAAAATGAACGAATACAAAGTGCTTGAAAGATCTGCGCTGTTTTCGGGAATAGAAAAGACGAATCTTTTGGCAATGTTGAAATGCCTTTCTGCAAAAAGTATGGTATATGAAAAAGACGAGTATGTCGTTTCTGCGGGGGAAAGCGTTTCTAAAATAGGAATCGTACTGTCGGGAAGCGTTGACTTAATAAAAGAGGATTACTGGGGCAACAGGACGATTTTTGCGAGAGCCGGTGCGGGTGAGATGTTCGGGGAAGCCTTTTCCTGCTCTGAAAGCAAAATTATGCCGCTCAGTGTTGTCGCGCTGGAACGGTCGCAGATACTTTTTATCGATTACAGAAAAATAATTACCACCTGTTCGTCAAGCTGCGAATTTCACACGCGACTGATTTCAAATATGCTTCGGATACTTGCGGAGAAGAATATTTTGCTTATGCAGAAGATGGAGCATATAACGAAGCGCGGTATGCGGGAGAAAATTTTATCCTATCTTTCGGAGCAGGCGGTTTTGCAGAAAAGCAATACCATTGCAATCCCGTTTAACCGACAGGAGCTTGCGGACTTCCTTTCGGTCGACCGCAGCGCCATGTCGAAAGAGCTTTGCAGAATGAGGGACGAGGGTATGCTCGAATTTCGCAAGAACCGCTTTACGCTTCTTTCCGATGGATAAACAAAACCGTTTGCCTTTTGACAAACGGTTTCAGACAGCCCTATATCAGCGCTTTAGCGGCAAGGTCGGATGTATAGCGTTTCAAAGTGTCGTATATCAGCTTGTGTCCTGAGTCGTTCGGGTGCATACCGTCCTCGCATATCAGCTCACGGTAGTTAGGGGATTTAAGGAAGTCACTACGGATATCGACAAGGGGGGTATTGGTTTCCGCCGCGACCTTGCAGACAACGTCGTTATAGCTGCTGTGCCAACGGAAGATATGTTCGACATCGCCGAGCCATTTGAGAATATTATCGGCGTTCAGCCCCTTTGAAACCCAGTTGAAAAACTTTACGGCGTCGATCGGCGGCAGATTGAACATTACGGGGCGTCCGCCGTTCAGGCGTATGCCTTCTATAATGCGGCGGTAAGTTGACTCGAATTCTTCAATCGGCGTAGCGGGAGAGTGCTCCTTTTCCGGGGCCTCGGCTATTTCCGCCCAATTGAAATTGCAGTCGTTTCCGCCGAACTCCAGTACAATATAATCGTATTTGGCAAAGGTATCCTTACGCTTCGTTATGATTTCAAGTCCTCTGCCGATGGTGCAGCCAAACCTTGAAAAATTGTCAATGGCAACACCGGTTGCGGCGGCAAAGGCGTTGGCAAAGCAGTCTCGTAAAAATGTATATCTGTTTCTGACGCTGTCCAAAACTACCCCCTTGGTAACTGAATCGCCGTACAGGCAGAGATTCTCCATCAAAGCAAACACCCCTTTTGTAAAATTATGAAATCTAATTATCAATATTATATTATCGCATAAGTCGTATGTCAATGCGTAATTTTAAATTTTTGAGGAATATTTGCGGTATTTACATTAGCATATCTTTATGGTAAAATAACCTTTAAAATTCAGGCGGAGGTGCGGTTATGGAAGGCGGCGGATTCTTCGCGCTTATTTCGAGGATGCGCTACATAAACCGTTGGGGGCTTATGCGGGGCAGCTATACCGAAAATATTCAGGAGCACTCGCACATGGTCGCCGTGCTTGCCCATGCGCTGGCGGTTATCCGGCGTGATGTGTTCGGCAAGGACTCGGATCCTAACGAGGCCGCGGCGGCTGCGCTTTTTCACGACGCCTCCGAGATACTTACCGGTGACCTGCCGACACCTGTAAAGTATTACGATCCCGAAATAATGGCAGCCTATAAGAGGGTGGAAGGCGTCGCGGAGGAAAAGCTCCTTAAAATGCTTCCCGACGGCATCCGAGATTCGTACAGGCCGCTCATCGGAGAGGTTTCGGAAGAAACGCGCGCAATTGTAAAGGCGGCGGACAAGCTCGCGGCGTATATAAAATGCGTCGAGGAGCTTAAGGCTGGGAACAACGAATTCGTGCTTGCCGAGCGCCAGACAATGGAGGCAATCGAAAAGATCGAGATGCCCGAGGTGAAATACTTTATGGAAAACTTTATGCCGGCTTTCGGACTTACGCTCGACGAGCTGGATATTTCCGTTAAATAATTTTAAGGAGAAAAACATGAGAGCAATTGTAACCGTAATTGGCAAGGACAGAGTAGGCATAATAGCGGATGTCTGCGCCCTGCTTGCAAAAAACAATGTAAACATCCTGGACATCAGCCAGACTGTCATGCAGGAATACTTTACTATGATAATGCTTGTTGAAATTCCCAAGGGAGGAATTGACTTTGACGAGCTTTCTCACCTCCTTTCCGATTCCGGAACGGAAAAGGACCTTTCGATAAGGATACAGCGCGAGGATATCTTCAATGCGATGCATAGAATTTAATTACCGGAACAGAAATTGGCCGGGGGGCTTGATACTTATATTTGCGCTGAGCAAACGGAGGTTTAAATGATTAATTCGGGTGAGATTTTACAGACAATAGAAATGATTGACCAGCAGCACCTTGATATCCGTACGATAACAATGGGAATATCGCTGCGCGACTGCGCGCATCCCGACATCAAGGCCTGCTGTGATAAAATATATGACAAGATAACGAGATACGCCGAAAATCTTGTCAGAACTGGAGAACAGATTGAGCGAGAGTTCGGTATCCCAATCGTAAATAAGCGGATTTCCGTAACACCTGCCGCCATTGTCGCGGAAAGCTGCGATGCCGAGGATGTCGTTCCGATTGCCGCCGCTCTCGACCGCGCTGCAATGGCTGTCGGGGTAAACTTTATTGGCGGATATTCTGCGCTGGTGCACAAGGGCTGCACGAAGGGCGACGCGAAGCTTCTGCGCGCGATTCCCGAAGCCCTCGCAACAACCGAACGCGTATGTTCAAGCGTAAACGTTGCAACGACGCGCGCCGGAATAAACATGAACGCGGTTGCCGAAATGGGAAGAATAATCAAAAGGACAGCCGCGCTGACCGCCGGCGACAACGGCTTCGGCTGCGCCAAAATCGTCGTTTTCGCTAACGCAGTCGAGGATAATCCTTTTATGGCGGGCGCCTTCCACGGTACGGGCGAGCCTGAGTGCGTGATAAACGTCGGCGTCAGCGGACCGGGAGTAGTGCACCACGCCCTTCAGGCCTGCAAGGGGCAACCCTTTGACGAGGTCGCTGAGACTATTAAAAAGACGGCTTTCCGCATCACACGAATGGGCCAGCTTGTCGCACAGGAGGCTTCTAAGCGCCTTGGGGTGCCGTTTGGCGTTGTTGACCTTTCGCTTGCCCCAACGCCCGCAATCGGCGACAGCGTCGCCGATATTCTAGAGGATATGGGGTTGGAAAGCGTGGGAACCCACGGTACTACGGCAGCGCTTATGCTTCTGAACGACGCTGTGAAGAAGGGCGGCGTGATGGCGTCGAGCCACGTCGGCGGCCTTTCGGGCGCGTTTATACCAGTCAGTGAGGACGCGGGAATGATAAGAGCCGCGGAAAAGGGGCTCCTCAGCATCGAAAAGCTTGAAGCGATGACCTGCGTCTGTTCAGTCGGTCTTGATATGATAGCGATTCCCGGTGAAACCAGCGCCGAAACTATTTCAGCGATTATCGCCGACGAGGCTGCTATAGGTGTCATAAACAACAAGACTACCGCAGTACGCATAATCCCCGTACCTGGCAAGGCTGCGGGGGACTGCGTCGACTTCGGAGGGCTTTTCGGCAAGGCACCGATAATGCCGGTTCACCCGTTGTCCAGCGCGGAATTCATAGCCAGAGGAGGCAGAATCCCAGCGCCGCTCAACAGCTTGAAAAACTAACGATTGTATAACCGCCGGAAGGAGAAGGGTATGCCGCCGAAGATTGTAGTCATAACCGGACCGACAGCCACTGGCAAAACCAGGCTGGGAGTTCTGCTGTGCCAAAGGACAGGCGGAGAGGTGGTATCTGCGGATTCAATGCAGATATACCGAGGTATGGATATCGGTACCGCTAAGCCTGACGCGGCGGAAATGTGCGGAGTCCCGCACCATTTGATGGGAGTGGTGTCACCACATGACAATTTTTCAGTTTCACGCTATGTTGAGATGGCATCGGCCTGCACAGACGATATTTTAAATAGCGGAAAACTCCCGTTTGTAGTCGGAGGTACGGGCCTCTATATCGAATCCCTGGTTTCGGGGCGAAGCTTTGCAGAGGCATCCGACAGCACTGAGCTGCGGCTTGCGCTTTCGGCGGAATATGACAAGCTCGGCGGAGAAAGGATGCTCAATATCCTTAAGGAAAAGGATCCCGAGACCGCTTTAAAGCTTCACAGCAATGATAAAAAGCGAATTATCCGTGCGCTTGAGGTCATTTCGCTTACCGGAAAAACCAAATCGCAGCATGACAGGGAAACAAAGCTTGTCCCCAATCGGTACGACGCTCTGAAGATCGCCCTTACGTTTGAGGACAGGACGGAGCTTTACGGCCGCATCGACAGGCGCGTAGACCTGATGATGGAGCGGGGGCTTGAAAACGAGGTTCGCACGCTGCTTGAGAGAGGGATATCTCCCGCCTGCACAGCCATGCAGGCTATAGGCTATAAGGAGCTTGCGTCCGCAATTTTGGGTAAATGCAGTATTTCGGAGGCTGTCGAAACAATAAAGAGGGAGTCAAGGCGATACGCAAAACGCCAGCTTTCATGGCTCCGGCGAGATCCCGAGATACGATGGATTTTTTGGAAAAAAGAGCCGGATTTTGAGAAAGCGGTACAGCTTTCGACATCGTTTTTGGAAGAATATGGTATAATATCCGCATGACGGCGGGTTAATCCCGTCGGTAAAAAAAGAAAGGAAGACGGATATTATGGCAAACGGTGCAAACTTACAGGATACTTTTTTGAATCAGGCAAGACGCGAAAAGCAATTTCTGACTGTGTTCCTGACAAACGGATTCCAGATGAAGGGCAGGCTTATCAGCTTTGACAGCTTTACTGTCGTTCTGGAGACGGACGGCAAGCAATATTTTATTTACAAGCACGCGATTTCGACAATAATTCCCGCCAGAAACGTACCGCTGTTCGGGGAGTCTTTTACATAGGAAATTGTACGATCTCCCCCGGCATTAATGAGGACAGGCTATGAAAAAATCGGATTTTGCAACAAAAATAGCGATGGGAGTAATATTGCTCGCCGTTATATGCTATATAGGGTTCTATATTGCCAACTCCCTGACAAACCCGCTCCGGAGCACTCTGGCGGTAAAGGTGACCGTACGTGAAAGCTTTACCGTTTCGGGTATAGTCATACGGGATGAGACGGTTATAGGCTCAGGCGGCTACGGTGCGGTCAATATTGTTCCGTCCGAGGGGGAGAGAGTCGAGGCCGGGGGTACGGTCGCAAGCGTATACAATAACGAGAGCGCCCTCGTTCAGATCCGCGAGATGGAGGCTCTCGACGCGAAAATAGAAAAATTCGGGGAGATTCTTGAAGCGGGCTCTGGAACGGGGGAAGCAAAGTCACTTGATGACGAAATAAAAAAGAACGTTTTTGAGATGGTCGCCGCCGTGCGGGACAGGTCGTTTTCACATATTTCGGAGATGAAAACCGAGCTTGAGGCCAACATACTCAAGAAAACGGCTGGAAGCGAAGACCTGCAGGCAAAGCTTCTTTCCATTCGTCAGCAGAGGATATCTCTCGGCGCGGCAGCATCTTCTGCAAAGAAGATCACCGCTCCCGTTTCGGGAATCTTCTCCTCAAGCGTCGACGGTTTCGAGGATTTGAAAATAAAGAATCTTGCCAGCCTTAATGTCGGATCGCTGAACAATCTGCTTTCCGAAACGAGGTCGCCCGGAGATGAAGCCATAGGCAAGCTTGTATCTGGTACCCGCTGGTATTATGCTGCGCTTATGGACGATAAGGATGCTGACCGACTTAATGTTGGGGACACTGCTACGATGATTTTCGGCCGATACCTTGGAACGGAGATCAAAATGGACGTTGATAGCATAGGCGGCTTTGAGGGCGGGAAGTGCGTTGTGATATTTTCTTCGAACCGATCTCTCGCCGATACATTGTCCATAAGGAAGCAGTCGGTGGAAATAATATGTGACGAGCATTCTGGCATCAGGGTTCCCAAACAGGCGGTCAGAATAAAGGAAAACGGCTCATACTGCATCTATACTCTTTCCGGTGCTTCGGCCGAAGAAAAGGAAGTTGAGATATTGTACGAGGACGCCAATTATTATATAGTCCAGAGCACCGACTCGTCGTTGCCTCTGCGGTCGGGGGAAGAGATAATAACCAGCACGAAGGGTTTGTATAACGGCAAGATTGTAAGATAGCCGGTGGGTGTATAAATATGGATATTGCGGAAAATATAAGGAAAATTCAGAACGAGATATACGAAGCGGCGGAGATGGCAGGGCGGAAGGCTTCTGATATCACGCTTGTCGCCGCCACAAAGACAAACGGGGCAGACAGGATACTTGAAGCAATACGGGCCGGTATAACAGACTGCGGGGAAAATCGTGTGCAGGAGCTGCTGGAAAAAAAGCGGCAGGGTGCCTATGATGGGGCCAGGCTTCATTTTATCGGACATCTTCAGAGAAACAAGGTAAAGCAGATAGTAGGAGAAGTGTCGCTGATACAATCAGTGGACTCCAGAGAGCTTGTTTCTCTTATCGGCGCACGTGCAAAAACGCTTGGAATCATTCAGGATGTCCTTATAGAAGTTAACATCGGCGGTGAGGCTGCAAAAAGCGGAGTGAAGCCCGAAGAGCTGGAGGAAATTCTGGACTTTTGCGCAGCCGAGCCGTCAATTCGCGTTCTGGGTTTGATGACGATCCCCCCAAAAGACGCGGAAAAGTGCGAAAACAGGTATTTTTTTGGACAAATGCATAAGCTTTTTGTTGACACAAAGGCAAAAAAATATGATAATATCAGCATGGAAATACTGTCGATGGGTATGAGCGCCGATTACAGGGAAGCCATACTGTCAGGCTCGAATATGATACGTCTAGGTTCGGCCATATTCGGACCCAGGCCAGTTGTATAAATCGAAAGGAAATACGGCAATATGGGACTTTTTGACGAAATTAAAAGATGGACAAAACCTTACGACGATGAGGATGACGATTACGACTACGATGAGGAAATTACCTCACGGCCGTCGGAGAGGACATCCCCTCCGCAGACCCCGATACAGCCGGCCGCAAGAAGCCAGGCTCAATCCGTTCCGAGAGGTTCTTCGTTTTCTTCTGCCCGCTCTTCGTCCTTTGATTTTGACGACAAGCAGGAGCGTCGCAATAAGGTGGTAAATATTCATGCGACTACGCAGCTTCAGGTGATTCTCGTAAAACCGGAAAAGTTTGAAAATGCGGCTGAAATTGCGGATCATCTGCGTGAAAAACGCACGGTTGTGCTGAATCTCGAATCCACAAACAAGGACGTGGCCAGAAGGCTTATAGATTTTCTCAGCGGAGTTACTTATGCGCAGGACGGCAAAATTAAGAAAGTCGCCGTGAGCACATATATTATTACGCCATACAACGTGGATATCATGGGTGACCTTATAGACGAACTGGAGAACAACGGCTTGTACTTTTAGTGGCCTGAATAAATATACGGACACAGATACAGATTAGAACGAAGGGATGAAGGAAAATGAAAACCCCCCAGGATATAAAGGACAGAAGCTTTTCAAAAGCGGTTTTCGGCGGATACGATATGGCAGGGGTGGATGAATTTATTGATAAGCTGGCCGAAGACTATGAGGCCCTTTATAAAGAAAATGCAATTTTGAAAAGCAAGCTTAAAGTGCTTGTCGAGAAGGTGGAGGAATACCGCAATACGGAAGACTCGATGCGCCTTGCCCTTTCCACCGCCAAGAAAATGGCGGAGGATATGATACAGGAAGCAAGAAAGAAGACGGAATCCATGGCGCGGGAAGCGGATAACGAGGTTGCTTCAAAGGTTTCACAGATACGCAAGCTGGTTGAAAATGAGGAACGCAAGCTTAAATCCGCACAAAAGGTAACCGCCGAATTTGTGGATATGTCGATGAGCCTATGCCGCCAGCACCTTAATTTCCTTCAAAAATTGGGGGAGCTTAAAGAACCTGAGCCGGAAGCTGAGGAAAAGACCGCCGGAACCGAGAACATCGCGGACGCAGCCAAGGATATAGAAAATTCCGTTACAAGGGTGTTCGGCGCTGCCGAAGCAAGGGAAGTCAGGAAGGGGACTCAGGAATCTCCTGCAAAAGCAAAATTGCCCGAGGGCTGGGAGGATGACGAGCCGACGGCCGAGCGCCCTAAGTTCGAATTTAATGATCTTAAGTTTGGAAATAATTATAAGGAAGACAATTAAATTTTCATATACGGCGGGCGGCGGGCTGCAAATGCCCTCCGCTTGCTTTTAAACGAAAGGGAAAGATAAACAATGCCTCAGGACTATAACAAGACGCTTAACCTGCCGCAGACGGAGTTTCCGATGCGTGCGGGACTCCCAGCCAGGGAGCCGGAGATGCTCAAGAAATTCGAGGAGGCGGGGATTTATAAAAAGCTGATGCGACGCAACGCCGGAAAGCCGCTTTTTGTACTGCACGACGGCCCCCCGTTTTCAAACGGCGATATTCATATCGGCACCGCTATGAACAAGATTTTGAAGGATATCATTGTTCGCTATAAAAACATGTCCGGCTTCAACTCGCCCTATGTTCCCGGCTGGGACAACCACGGTATGCCGATTGAGAGCGCCATTATTAAAAAGAGCAAGCTTGACAGAAGAAGCATGTCTGTTACTGAGTTCCGAAACGCCTGCCGCGACTTCGCCGCAGATTTCGTTCAGAGGCAGATGGGGCAGTTCAAGCGCCTCGGGGTTATGGGAGACTGGGAGAATCCATATCTGACAATGGATCCAGCCTTTGAGGGAACGGAGGTCAGGGTATTCGGCGAAATGTATAAGAAGGGCTACATTTATAAGGGCCTTAAGCCAGTCTACTGGTGCCCGCACGACGAAACAGCTCTTGCCGAAGCGGAGATTGAGTATACAGACGACCCCTGCACATCTATCTATGTAAAGTTCCCAGTGGTTGACGACAAGGGGCTGCTTTCAAAGTACGCTCCGATCGATAAGATGTATTTTGTAATCTGGACGACGACCACATGGACGCTGCCCGGCAACCTTGCGATATCTCTGAATCCGGGCTTTGAGTACGCGCTTATGAAGGTCTCAAACGGAGAGGTTTATATAGTTGCGGCGGAGCTTGCAGAGACTGTCGCAAAGGCCGCGAAGCTTGACGGCTATGAAATTTTAGCCAAGATCAAGGGCGCAGACATGGAATATATGAAGGCCGCGCACCCCTTCTTCAATCGCGAGTCGCTTGTCATAATGGGAGAGCATGTCACACTTGACGCAGGTACCGGCTGCGTTCATACAGCGCCTGGCTTCGGCGTTGACGACTTCAATATCTGCCGCAATTACCCCGAAGTCGGAATGACCGTGCCGGTTGACGACAGGGGCGTTATGACCGCAGAGGCGGGCCCTTATGTCGGCCAGCACTATTCAAAGGCAAACGAGACTATATTTGAAGATTTGAAGAACAGCGGCCTGCTTCTCGCGTCCGAGAAGATAGTCCACTCATATCCACATTGCTGGCGCTGCAAAAACCCGATAATCTTCCGCGCGACCGAGCAGTGGTTCGCGTCCGTCGACGCGATAAAGGACGAGGCTGTCAAAGCCTGTGACGATATTACCTGGCTGCCTGAGTGGGGTTATGAGCGCATGACCGCCATGATAAAGGAGCGCAGCGACTGGTGCATTTCCAGGCAGAGAAACTGGGGCTTGCCGATACCCGTATTCTACTGCGAGACCTGCGGGAAGCCGGTCTGCAACGACGAATCCATCGATGCGGTTGCAAAGCTCTTTGCCGCAAAGGGCTCGAACGCATGGTACGAAACTCAGCCATCAGAGATTCTCGGGGCAGGCTTTAAGTGCCCCCACTGCGGCGGCAAAACCTTTACGAAGGAAACCGACACGCTGGACGGCTGGTTCGATTCCGGCTCTACACACGCTGCGGTTTGCAACGTGCGCCCTGAGCTTCATTATCCCGCCGACATCTATCTTGAGGGCGGAGACCAGTACCGCGGCTGGTTCCAGTCTTCGATGCTTACGAGCATAGCGGTAAACGGAAAGGCGCCTTACAAGTGCGTTATCACTCACGGCTGGACGGTCGACGGCGAGGGCAGGGCGATGCACAAGTCCCTCGGCAACGCGATTGCTCCGGAGGAAATCATCAAGGACTACGGCGCCGACCTTTTGCGCCTTTGGGTTGCGTCCTCGGATTACCATCAGGACGTACGCATTTCGAAGGAGATCTTTAAGCAGCTTTCTGAGATTTATCTTAAAATAAGAAATACCGCCAGGTTTATTCTCGGAAATCTTGACGGTTTCAATCCGGACGATCAGGTGCCCGTTGAGGATATGTGCGACATCGACCGCTGGGCGCTTATGAGGCTTAACCGTCTTGTTTCCCGTGTAACCTCGGCCTACGACCGTTACGAATTCCACCCGGTTTTCCACGCGATACACAACTTCTGCGTTATTGACATGTCAAACTTCTACCTGGACGTAATCAAGGACAGGCTTTACTGCGAGGCACGCAACGGACATCTCCGACGCAGCGCGCAGACCGCGATGTACCGAATCCTCGACGCCATGGTTAGAATGATCGCGCCTATCCTCGCGTTCACCTCCGAGGAGATCTGGCAGAGCATGCCGCATGACAAAAAAGCCGAGGCGGAGAGCGTGCTTTTCAACGATATGCCGAAGGTTGTTTCCGAGTATGAGCTTGACGAGACCAAGGCCGAATGCTGGGAGAAGGTCCTTAAGCTGCGTGCCGACGTTCTGCGTGCTCTTGAAAAGGCCAGAGCCGACAAGGTTGTAGGAAAATCCCTCGACGCCACCGTTACACTTTTCGTGAGCGAGGACGCGAAGGAAGCCTTCGAGAAGCTGACTGACTTCGATTTTATGACACTTTTCATTGTTTCCAAGGTGGATGTGGTTTACGGAAACGGTAAAGGCATTAAAAGTGCGGAATTTCCCGGACTGACAATAGAGGTTAAGGCCGCAGAGACAGAGAAGTGCTTAAGGTGCTGGACACACCACGGAAGCGTAGGAGCCGACAAAGACCATCCGGAACTTTGCCCGAGGTGCGCCGAGGTAGTGGCAGGCCTGTAAGGAAATTATATAAAGGGCGGCTCATGTCGCCCTTTATCTCCATGGAGGGAATTTAATGGTTTTTCTTATCTTTATTGCCGCTGTGGTATCGGCCGATCTCTGGTTTAAAAACTGGATAATCGCGAATATTATTCCGGGTACATGGAAAGCATTTCTGCCGGGAGTGCTGCGACTTACGCTCGTTCACAATTTTGGCGCGGCGTTTAGCATCATGCAGAATATGCGCTGGCTGTTTGTTGCGGCCACTCTGGTTTTAATTGCTGCCGCAGTATGGGCGTTTTTGAAGAAAAAGGTGACGTATCCGCTGGCACGCTGGTCGCTTTCGGCGGTAGTTGCGGGAGCTATCGGCAATTGCATAGACCGCATTAGGTTTGGATATGTGGTTGATATGTTCGAGACGGAATTTATGAGCTTTCCCGTTTTTAATATCGCAGACTGCTTTATAACCGTCGGAGGGATAATTTTCTGCATTTACCTGTTCTTCTTTTACGAGAAGAAGGAACTAGGCAGGCTGCCCGATAAAGGAAAAAACGATGAAAAAACTGACGATTGACGCCTCGGGCCATGAAACGGAGCGGGCAGACGCGTTTCTGGCAGCGGAAACGGGAATAAGCCGAAGCGCCGTTCAAAAGCTTATCGACGAAGGCATGGTAACGCAAAACGGCAAAAGTCTAAAGAAAAACTACCGGCTTTCCGGCACGGAGATATTTGAAATAATCATTCCGGAGCCCGAAGAAGCAGATACAGCTGCGGAGGAGATCCCGCTCGACGTGGTGTTCGAGGACGAGGACGTGATTGTGGTGAACAAGCCTAAGGGAATGGTTGTTCATCCGGCGGCTGGACACAGCAGAGGAACGCTGGTAAACGCTCTTTTGCACCACTGCGGGGACAGCCTTTCAGGTATTGGCGGCGAAAAGAGACCGGGCATCGTCCACAGGATTGATAAGGATACATCAGGCCTTATAATAGCGGCTAAAAATGACGCCGCGCACCGTGCCCTTGCCGCACAGCTTAAGGATCATAGCCTTTCAAGGGTTTACGAGGCGCTTGTAATCGGAAATATCAAAGCGGATAAGGGCACGATCGACGCTCCGATAGGCCGCCATCCGACCGAACGAAAGAAAATGGCTGTCACATCAAAGAATTCGCGCAGCGCGGTGACGCACTATGAGGTTCTTGCAAGGTACAACGGCGTTACCCATGTCCGCTGCCGGCTTGAAACGGGGCGGACGCACCAGATCAGGGTTCATATGGCAAGCATAGGACACCCTGTACTCGGGGACACGATCTACGGAAAAAAGAAGTCCGAGCCGGGACTTCAGGGGCAGTGCCTGCATGCGAAGGAGCTGCGATTTATCCATCCGAGGACGGGGGTGCCGGTTTCTTTATCATGTGAGCTGCCGGATTATTTTGCTAAAATTCTGCGCAAACTGAATTGAAACAACAAAGAAACGTCCTTAGGGCGTTTCTTTTTGGCTAAATTTCTCTTGCAAATCCGATACGCATTATATATAATACGCTTTTGTACAAACTGAAACTGGGAAGTGTTAAATTGAAAGAACTCAGGAACGTCGCCATTATCGCGCACGTTGATCACGGAAAGACTACTCTGGTAGATGAACTTTTGAAACAGTCGGGAGTATTCCGTGAAAACCAGGCGGTTATGGAGCGCGTTATGGATTCAAACGACCTCGAACGCGAGCGCGGAATCACTATTCTGGCAAAAAATACCGCAGTCGAATATGGCAATGTGAAAATAAACATAGTCGATACGCCGGGACATGCCGATTTTGGAGGCGAGGTTGAGCGTATCCTGAAAATGGTCAACGGCGTAATACTGCTCGTAGATGCGGCCGAAGGCCCGATGCCGCAGACCCGGTTCGTGCTTCAGAAGGCTCTGGAGCTAGGTCACAGGGTAATCGTCGTCATAAACAAGATAGACAGGCCGGATCAGCGCATATATGAGGTCATAGACGAGGTGCTGGAGCTTCTCATTGAGCTTGACGCGACCGACGAGCAGCTTGACAGCCCGATGCTGTTCTGTTCGGCCAGACAGGGGATATGCTCCGTAACCCCCGAGGACCTTGGAACAGACCTGCGTCCGCTGTTCGAAACGATAATCAGTTATATTCCCGCACCTTCCACCGACGCGGAAGCGCCGTTCCAGATGCTTATCTCTTCGCTGGACTACAATGACTATGTCGGGCGTATCTGCATCGGGCGCATAGAGCGAGGTACCGTTAAGCAGAATCAGGAGATAACAGTTTGCAGCATACATGGCGACAGACCCCCGAGGAAGGCTAAGGCGGTAACACTTTATGAGTTCGAGGGGCTTTCAAGAGTACCGGTAACGGAAGCTTCAGCCGGAAGCATCATAGCGCTTTCGGGTATCGGAGATGTTACGATAGGCGACACAATATGCGACAGCGCCTGCGTAGAGCCGTTGCCCTTCGTTAAAATATCCGCTCCGACGATAGAAATGACATTTTCCGTCAACGACAGCCCATTCGCCGGGCGTGAGGGCAAGTACGTTACGACGAGGAATATACGCGACCGGCTTTTCAAGGAAACGCTTAAGGACGTGTCACTCCGAGTTTCCGAGGTGCCTAACAGCGACAGCTTCAATGTCGCAGGGCGCGGAGAAATGCACCTTTCTATACTCATAGAAACCATGCGCAGAGAGGGTTATGAGTTCCAGGTCGGCCCCCCGCGCGTCCTCTATAAGGAGATCGACGGTGTGAAATGCGAGCCTGTCGAGAGGGTAGTTATAGACGTACCGGAATCCAGCGTGGGCCCGGTAATAGAAAAGCTTTCGGGCAGGCGCGGCGACCTTATAGAAATGACACCCATGGGTTCGCGTATGAGGCTAGAGTTTTTGATCCCTGCGAGAGGCTTGTTCGGATACAGAAACGAATTTTTGACGGATACCAAGGGCGAGGGCGTAATGAGCAGCGTGTTTGACTCGTACGCTCCCGTAAAAGGTGAAATATCGAGGCGCGGAACGGGATCGCTCGTCGCCTTTGAAACAGGTGAAGCTGTGGTTTACGGACTTTACAACGCGCAGGAAAGGGGTGCGCTGTTTATCGGCGCGGGCACGCCGGTTTATGCCGGAATGGTCGTCGGCGTGTCGCCGAAAGCGGAAGACATAACCGTCAACGTATGCAAGCGCAAGCAGCTTACCAATATGCGAGCGGCCGGTAGCGACGAAGCGCTCCGCCTTGTGCCGCCGAAGAACCTGAGCCTTGAGCAATGCCTTGAGTTTTTGGCTGACGACGAGCTTCTTGAGGTTACTCCGAAGAATCTGCGTCTCAGAAAAGCCATTCTTGACCATTCGCAGCGCATGAAGGCACTAAAGGGCGGAAAATAGCGAAAAACTCCTCTTTACAAACTATATAGCATATGATAATATGTGCTAAGCAAATCAAAGGAGAGTAGCTATCGGCTCTGCCGAGGTAGTATGCGTCAATGCGGCTCAGGTAACCACCGGATTAAATCAGCGTTTACCTTGGGCCCGCAGCCGCATTAAATAGCAAGACCTTTGCCGATAAAAGCTGTCGGCAAAGGTCTTTTAAGTTATAGTTATAAAGGTTTGCCTTTATCTTTTATATAAGGAGAATAATCAAATGTTAAGAATCGAGAATCTAAGTAAGGTATACGGGAAGAAAAAAGCGGTGGATTCGCTGTCGCTGCATATACGTCCGGGAGAAATATACGGCTTTATCGGACACAACGGAGCAGGGAAGACGACCACCATCAAAGCGTGCTGCGGGATACTCAACTTTGAAGAGGGAGATATCTTTGTGGACGGCGTTTCCGTAAAGAGCGATCCTCTGGCCTGCAAGAAAAAAATTGCATATATACCGGATAATCCCGAGCTTTATGACTTTTTGTCGGGCGTAAAGTACCTGAACTTCGTCGCCGATATATACGGGGTGCCCAAGGCGGAGCGCGAGGAGCGCATCCGCAGGTATGCGGACGCGTTCTCGCTTACGGACGATCTCGCACAGCCGGTAAGTACCTATTCGCACGGCATGAAGCAGAAACTGTCGATTATAGCGGCGCTTATCCATGACCCGAAGCTGATGCTGCTCGACGAGCCGTTTGTGGGCCTTGACCCAAAGGCT
>JAJUHS010000081.1 GCA_029267755.1 Clostridiales bacterium | reverse complement strand
GACAAATGGCTGTAATAGAACTTGTCGGTGTCAGCGCCGAAGAAGCCCTCAGCCCAGGGCCAGGCGAAAAATTCCATGGACATCGAATGTATCTCGCAGGATTCAAGCGTCGGCTGCTGATTCTCCATAGGTACGATATCCCGGCAGGTATAAGCCGCGAAGGCATGCCCTGCCTCGTGCGTTATTACCTCAACGTCGCCCATGGTGCCGTTAAAATTGGCAAAGATGAACGGTGATTTATAGTCCTGAAACGAGGTGCAGAAGCCCCCTCCGGCCTTGCCCTTGCGGCTCAGGACATCCATCAATTCGTTTTCAAACATAAAATCTATGAATTTTGCGGTCTCGCCCGAAAGCTCATGGTAGAATTTCTTTCCGTGAGAAAGGATATCCTCATGTGTTCCCTGCGGTCTCGGATTTCCGCTTCTGAACGTAAGTGCAACGTCTGCGAAGTTCATCGGATAGCTTTTGCCGAGGCGTTTTGCCTGCTCCCTGTATATTTTGGCCGCCACAGGCACAAGGTACTCCCTGACGGCGGCGCGGAACTTCTCTACGTCGTCCTTATTGTAGCTGTTCCGGTTCATCCGGTAGTAGCCAAGCTCAATATAGTTTTTGTAGCCAAGCTTTTTGGCCATGCGGTCGCGAACCGCAGTGAGCTTTGCATAAAGCTCGTCAAGCTTTTCCCTGTTCTCGCTGAAAAAACCGCCGTCGGCCTTCCATGCGTTAAGGCGGCGCGTATCGTCAAGATCCTGCTTAAACGGCGACAGCTGCGAAAGCGTATAAACACCGCCCTCAAACGGAATCTGCGCCGAGGCAATAAGCTTCGTATACTCGGTCGTTAGGCGGTTTTCCTCCTGAAGCTCGGGTATTATTTTGGGCGAAAAGGTTTTAAGCTGCATCTCGATGTTGAGGAAAAGGAGCCTGCCGTACTTTTTTTCAAAATCGGCGCGGAACTTTGACTTAAGCTCAGCCTTGTTCCACTCCTGGAGCGCTTCCTGAAGCAGCGGGAGATTTTCGTCCATGAACTCGACCTCTCTGCTGTAAAATTCGTCGGTAGTGTCTATCTCGTGGCGGACATAGGCAAGAGAAAACATTGTATCGATTTTGGACGCGATTTCCTCAACTCGGAGGAATACGCGGTTAGCTTCCTCAAAGCTTCCGGCCTCCCCGAAAAGCTTTATCGCGTCCGTAATTGCAGACTTTGTTTCCTCAATGCAAATGCGTTCGTATTTCATATCTTTAAATTTCATATTAATTTCCTTTCGGCAGTGATATAATAAAATTATATTCCCTTATCCGTTTAATGTAAAGAATTCCAGTTTAAACTCCGCATTATCGGGTGTTTACGGAGTATATTAAGCATGACAGTACTTTGAAAAGAGGCTTCTTATGGACAATCGATTAAAAAAATACGCAAGGCTGCTTATCGAAACTGGACTTAATCTTCAGAAGGGTCAAACGCTTGTAATATCCTCCCCCGTGGAATCCGCACCGTTTGCAAGGCTCTGCGCCGGCTTTGCCTATGACGTTGGCTGCCGCGAGGTCGTCGTAAAATGGACCGACGACGCTCTCTCCCGCGAAAAGTATTTACGCGCGGACAACGCCGTTTTTGACGAGGTTCCGGAGTGGTTTTCGCATTTTCACAACGACTATTCGGAAAGCGGTGCAGCCTGGCTCGCTATATCCGCTTCAGACCCCGAGGCCTTGAAGGGCGTGGATCCCGACAGGCTCAGGCGAACCAGCATTGCAGTTGGAAAGGCTCTCGAGCCTTACCGCCGCCGCCAGATGACGAATTTCTTTCCTTGGTGCGTCGCCTCGGTGCCGACAGAAGCCTGGGCAAAAAAGGTTTTCCCTGACAAAAGCGGGGAAGACGCTATTGATTCGCTCTGGAACGCCATCTTTGAGGCGGCCAGAGTCGCGGAGGACAGCGATCCCGTCAAGCTTTGGCAAGAACATCGCGCAAGACTCTCTTCCCGCAAGCGCAAGCTGACCGAATACCAGTTCAGAACCCTGCGCTACAAAAATTCCTTAGGCACCGACCTCGTCGTCGGGATGCCGGAGAACCATGTTTGGGAGGGCGGAGATGAGAAAACTGCGAACGGACTTGTCTTCTGCGCTAACATCCCGACAGAGGAGGTTTTCTCAGCGCCTAAGTTTGACGACGTGAATGGCGTCGTTGTTGCCTCGAAGCCGCTTGTTTTGGGCGGCAACATCGTCGATGGCTTCAGGCTCGAGTTAAAGAACGGCAAAATAACAAAGGTCAGCGCCGAGAAGGGACAGGAATTTCTTGAAAACGAGCTTTCCGTCGATGATGGTGCGTCTTATCTCGGAGAGATAGCCCTCGTTCCTTATGATTCGCCGATTTCAAACTCCGGCATACTTTTCTATAACACCCTGTTTGACGAAAACGCCTCCTGCCACTTCGCATTCGGAGAGGCCTACCCCTGCGTAAAAAACGGCGCGAAGCTGTCAAAGGAGGAGCTTAAGGCGGCCGGACTCAATCATTCGATAACTCACGTCGATTTTATGGTCGGTACGCCCGATCTCTCAATCACGGGAACTACAAAGGACGGAAAGGATATTCCCGTGTTCATCAATGGAAATTTTGCTTTCTAGCAATTCTGTTTCTATACTTTATCCTTTTACTGCGCCTTTCCAGAAGGACGTATACCGCTATTGACAACCATGCGGATACAGCCGCCACAATCGCTGAAATAATAAAGCCCGGCGACTTTGGTTCCGTTATGTTCGAGCCTATCAGGGTTACAGAAACAAGCAGGGGAAAAAGCCCGAGCAGGCTTCCGAGCAGGTATTTGTTAAAAGGGATCTTCAGCGAACCGAGATAGGCGCTGACGGTTTTAAGCGGCACAAATATTATTGTACGCGGCAGGCAGGATACGAACCAACTGCTGTGTTCCCTGCTCTTTATAAAGTTCTCCACCTTTGGAAAACGAGAAAGCAGCGTTCCCCAAAGGCCGGCGCCGTAATTGTATCCGAGCCAATAGGGTATCGTCATTACTATTGCCGCGCCTGCCGTGTTTATTATTAGCGCCGCTATCGGCGGAAAAATCGTCCCGACTGCTATATAAATTAGGACGATGGGTATAAGAAACGACAGGCTTTTTACGGCGTATACAAGCAGGAAAAATATTGCTGCCGCAATATAGCCCTTCGGTGTGTAAAGCCACAGGCTTTCCACGGTGAGCTCCCTGCCGGATACTATTCCGTAAATAATGATAATTACAAGAACCAGCGTGGGCAGGTGCTTTATTACATTGTTTACTATCGGGTTTTTTAGTATTTTCATAAAACGCTTCCATAAGGTTTTTTCTTATTATCACACCTATGCACCAAAAAATTCAAAGGGCGGGGACTTCTCCCCGCCCTTCTTTATGCAACGAACATGAAATGCATGTCACCGCTTCACTTTTTCACTTTCAGCCTGCATTCCACTCTTATCGCGCGGGCGGGACACATCTCCTGACAGCAGAAGCAGGAAATGCAGCCTTTTACGGGCATAACAGCCTTACCCTCCCTAATCGCTATCAGTTTCGGAGGGCAGCTTTCGGCACACTTTGCGCAGCCGACGCATTTGTTACTTTCCAGCACCGGCATGGGCTTCAAAAGAGCGTCAACAACCTTTGAAGCGGGCCTCCTCAGCAACTTTGGCAAAAAATCGATAAAGTCAGGCTTTTTGCTGTCCGGCAGCTTAAAAGGCGTTTCCAGCGGCGAGAAGACCTCGCCTTCGATCATAATATTTTCCGGCTTCAAGAGTCCCTTTTCAATCGCAAGGCTCAGCATATCCACTTTTTCAGGCTCAAGGCCTATCAGCTTCGCCGCGATATAGTCCTGGGCGTAAATATCCCTTGACGCAAGTGTCAGTCCCACATGGCGCGTCCTGCCCGAGGTCGGCCCGTTGCCCTCCATTCCCTCGACTGCGTCTATTACGGTTACATTCGGCATAACTGTACCCGCAACCTCGAGTATCATATTTGAAAAATCCCTCTGGTTGGGGAACTTATAGTGAAGCTCCGGCTTCTGAAGCCCCGGAACTGCGCCGAACATATTCTTTATTCCGGCGGAAAGTGTCGTCATGCAGTGCGTCTTCAGCTTTGCGATATTGATTATGTAATCCGCGTCAGCGATTGGGTTTATAATATTGAAGCTTAGGTTTCTGTAGCCCGCCGGGCACTTAATCTCCCGCCAGCCGAGATCGAAATTGAGCTTAGCCGTTCCCTCAATCGCCTTAAGGCCCGATACGGAATATACCGTCTTAAGGTTTGCCGCTATGTGAGGCCCTCCCGGGCTGTCAGCGACAGTGATATCCTCTATTCCCCGCTCCCGCAGCCATTTTGCGACAGCCAGAACCAAGCTGGGATGCGTCGTGCCTGTATGCTCGGGCCGCATTGCCCTTATAAGATTAGGTTTGATAACCACCTTCATTCTGGGACGCAGGTCGCTTTCAACGTTTAAAGCTTCGAAGTGCCGCGCTATTGCGCTATCCACCTTATCCCGGCTGTAATCTTCGGTTTTTCTGATAGATACTAACGACATAATATTCCCTGCAATCCTTTACTTGACATTCAAGTTTTTTAGTCTTCCAAGAGAAAGCTGGGCCGCGACGCCTGTAAACGCACCTGTTACAACTGCGGCGATAACAAGCCAGGGCGCGTACCAAATTATGGCCGGCGAGTTCATTATCGCGACAGCAATAACAAGCTGAGCTAAATTATGCGCTATTGCCGCAAAAACGCTGACTGCCCAGATCTGCTTTTCGTCAAAGATCTTATACAAAAGACAAATAACCGCGAAAGCGCATATTCCGCCCGCAGCGCTGTAAAAAAAGGCAAGCATGCTGCCGCCGAAAACACTGCCGAGGAAAACGCGCAGCATCATAATTATACCCGCATCCCTCCTTGAAAGCAGATACGCCGCCACAATGGTAATTATATTGGAAAGCCCAAGCTTTATGCCGGGTACGGCAATAAGAACTGGGATCTGCGCCTCGGCTATGAAAATAGTTAGAGCTACCGCCGTTAGTATCGCAATTGAGGTTATCCGCTTTGCGCTCATATCCTACCTCCCGGTCACCGCGTCGACGCCAGCCTTATTCGTTATTCTTATCTCTACCCTGTTTGGAAGGCATACTATGGGGTATGCGCCGTTTTTTATCTTCCCCTGCCTGACGCAAACCTGATCTGGGCAATCGGCGCACTTCATGGATATCTGCCCATGCTCCACCAACACCGTGTTGTGAGGAAGCTCAATAGTATAGCTTTCCGTAACCTTATTCAGGTCGATTGTATACAAAAGCTTACCCTCTGAATATATCTCAGCTATAAGTGCATCCTGCCGACGTTCCGTCATTATCAGAATCGATGCCGCTGAAGCGAGGATAAGCGCCGCGAATATAACAATCAGCTTA
Source organism: Clostridiales bacterium (assembly GCA_029267755.1). Taxonomy (GTDB): domain Bacteria; phylum Bacillota; class Clostridia; order Oscillospirales; family Oscillospiraceae; genus DUPK01. The sequence goes on along the minus strand of JAJUHS010000081.1, from coordinate 4,151 downwards.
AGATTGGATATACTTTTCATCTGTTCCCTCATTTTCCCGCATATTGAAGCTTATAGGAACCGCTAAGGGAAAAGCTGCTTTTGAGGCCCTCTGTTACCACAACTCGCCCGTCGTTGGTAACCAAAATCGCCTCAAATCCGCCATAACTTCGCCAATATTCAATCGCTCCGTCCTCTCCAAGAACGAAAAGCGCGGTGGAAAGGGCATCGGCAAGCGTGCCGTCCGCACAAACTATCGTAACGGAAGAAAGGCCGCTTTCGGCAGGTCTACCAGTTTTCGGGTCGAGTATATGGTGGTAGCTCACTCCGTTTTCCTCGAAATATCGCTGGTATCCTCCAGAGGTAACGACGGCAAGGTCGGCTATTTCGACCGTTCCCAAAAACTTGGCCGTATCATTCGGGTCCTGCACGGCGACACGCCATTTTGAGCCGTCCGGCTTCACGCCTACAGCCTGCACGTTTCCTCCGAGCGATACAATTGCGGAACTTACACCCATGCCCTTAAAAAGCTCGCAGAGGTGCTGCGAGGTATAGCCCTTGGCAATTGCCGCAAGCGTTATTTTTGTTCCCTGCGGTATCCTGACAGAGGAATCTGTGGCTTCTATGCCCCTATAATTCAGCTTTGACATAGCTTCCGAGATTTCGCCGTTGGACGGCACATGAGCTTTATCGGTGCCGAAGCCCCAGAGCTCCACAAGCGGAAGGATCGAAATATCAAATGCTCCCCCGCTTCTGTCTGAAACCTCTTTCGCTACCGCAATCTGCCTCAGCACAGCGCCGGAAACCGTTACGAAGCTTCCGGACGAGGCGTTTATTTTTGAAACCTCGCTGTCCGCATCGTTGGCCGAAAGCATCTTGTCCAGCCTGTTTATCTCTCCTGTGGCCGCCTTTACCGCCTCATCGGAGTTTTTTCCGTATGCGGTCAGTGACATCACCGTATCCATCGCGAATATTTGCGACTGAACGCTTTTCGGCTTGGAAGAGCAGGAGGTACCCAACGCTATTATCAGCAGCACATTAAGAAAAATTATAATTTTTCGTTTCATAATTAAGTCCCGTGGGTATCTAATATAATTTATTTATTTTATCAAAATCCATATTGAAAGTAAATAGCCGGAAATTCTTTGAAGATTGTATCTTTTTTCTGTTCATTTTTCCCAAACTATGTTATTATATATTTTAAATTTAACAAAAAATATGGGGCTTAGTTTGGCCGATTAGTATAATGGGAGGAACGAATTAATGGCACATCTGTTTAAAAAATGCGAAGATTTTACGGCGGTGCGCGACGCCATCAACGCGGGCATTTATCCATACTTTCACCAGCTTGAATCCAGACAGGATGTGGAAGTAATAATGGAGGGAAAGCGCCGGATAATGCTCGGATCGAACAACTACCTTGGCCTTACGGTACATCCCGAGGTCATTGAAGCGGGGTTAAAGGCGCTTGAAAAGTATGGCACCGGCTGTTCGGGTTCAAGGTTCTTAAACGGCACTCTGGACTTGCATATAGAACTTGAAAAAGAACTTGCCGATTTCCTCGGCAAGGAGGCTGTAACCACCTTTTCTACCGGATTCCAGTCCAACCTCGGCATAATCAGCGCCATTGTTGGCAGGCACGACTATATACTCTGCGACAGGGAGAACCACGCGAGCATTTACGACGGCTGCCGACTCAGCTTTGGGGAAACGATACGTTATAAGCACAGCGATATGGAGGACCTCGAAAGGCAGCTTCAGAAGCTGCCACCAGACTCCGGCAAGCTGATAATCACCGACGGTGTGTTCAGCATGAGCGGTGATATAGCGAAGCTTCCGGAAATTGTAGCCCTTGCCGAAAAGTACAACGCCGCGACGATGGTTGACGACGCCCACGGCCTTGGCGTTATCGGCGAAGGCGGCAGAGGAACTGCAAGCTACTTTGGGCTCGACGATAAGGTTGACATAATTATGGGAACCTTCAGCAAGTCTCTTGCCAGCCTCGGCGGCTTTATGGCCGCGAAAAAGTACATTATCGACTATGTCAAGCATACCTCGAGGCCCTTTATCTTCTCCGCCTCGATAACGCCCTCGAGCTGTGCTTCTGCACTTGCGGCCCTCCGTATTATCAAAAGGGAGCCTCAGCGTGTAAAGCGCCTCGCCGAGCTTTCGACATATCTGAGAAAGAGCATGAAGGAAAACGGTATTGAAGTGCGCGATTCAGGCTTCGTGACGCCGATTGTACCTTTCTATACATACGAGCAGACGAGAACGCTGCTTATCGGGAAAATCCTCTTTGACGAAGGCGTATATGTAAACCCTGTTCTGCCCCCCGCAACTCCGGCAACCGAGTGCCTCCTTCGCACGAGCCTTATGGCAACCCATACCGAGGCCCTTATTGATGAGGCTGTAGCGATTATCGGAAGGGTAATAAGGGAGCATAAGTAAGAATGGGGCGTATAGTCGTAATTACCGGCGCTTCGGGCGGTATAGGAAATGCAGCCGCAAAAGCATTTCTGCAGCGCGGCTGCACCGTTTACGGCCTTAGCCGCAGCGCCGGGAATATCGAGGGCGTAAGATACATTCAGACCGACGTAACGGCCGAATCCTCCGTACGGAGTGCTTTCGAACGTATTGCGAGCGAAGCAGGAAGCATCGATTTACTTATAAACAACGCAGGCTTCGGTATTTCGGGAGCAGCTGAATTCACTGAGCTTGAAGACGCGAAAAGGCTCTTCGACGTCAACTTCTTTGGCGGCTTTGTCTGCACGAAGCATGCGGTTCCCCTTATGCGCCGCAAGGGCGGACGCATACTAAATGTCAGTTCGGCGGCGGCAATATTTTCTATACCATTTCAATCTTTTTATTCCGCCTCCAAGTCAGCGGTCAATTCGCTTACACTGGCGCTCGGAAACGAACTTGGCCGCTTTGGCATATCCGTCACCGCTGTGATGCCCGGGGACGTTAAAACAAACTTTACTGCCGCAAGAAGAAAAAGCGTTAAGGGAGAAGACTTATACGGCGGGATTATCGAAAAGTCGGTCGCTAAAATGGAGCGTGACGAGGAAAACGGCATGACGCCGGAATATATAGCGGAGCAGTTAGTCAAAATCTCCGAAAAACGCAGAGTCAAGCCTATCTACGCTCTGGGAGCGCAGTATAAGGTTTTTGCGGTTTTATCCAAAATCCTTCCGAACGGCTTTATAAATACCGTCGTCGGAAAAATGTACATATCAAAATGATAATAAGGCACATTGCCGATAATAGGAAACGAAACGGCAATACTAATCAAATAAATGCAAATTAAAGGAGACACTTACATGAGCGAATGCACACACGACTGTTCTTCCTGCTCCTCGGAATGCGCGGACAGGAAGCCTGAAAGCTTCCGAAAAGAACCTCATCCCATGAGCAAAATAAAAAAGGTCTTTGCCGTAGTGAGCGGCAAGGGCGGCGTTGGGAAATCCATGGTGACCGGTCAGCTCGCCGTTCTGCTCTCAAGGCGGGGGTATAAGGCCGCCGTCCTTGACGCCGACATAACCGGCCCGTCAATCCCGAAAATGTTCGGTATAAATGAGTCCGCCACAAGCAGCGAGCTGGGGCTTCACCCCGTAAGGAGCGGCGGCGGAATCGATATAATGTCCATCAACCTGCTTCTCCCGAACGAAACCGATCCCGTTATATGGAGAGGTCCCGTTATCGCCGGGGTGGTCACTCAATTTTGGACCGATGTCATCTGGGAGAACGTTGACTTTATGTTTATCGACATGCCTCCCGGAACGGGCGATGTGCCGCTTACGATTTTCCAGTCAATTCCGCTCGACGGCGTAATAATCGTCGCTTCGCCCCAGGAGCTTGTTTCGATGGTCGTCGAAAAGGCGGTAAAAATGGCTGAAATGCTTAGCGTTCCCGTCCTCGGACTTATAGAGAATATGAGCTACTACGTCTGCCCCGACTGTGGCAAGAAGCTTTACATTTTCGGCGAGGGCAAAACCGAAGCCGCCGCGAAGCGCCACGGTCTGCGTTTCCTCGGCAGCGTTCCGATTGACTCTGCTCTTGCGGATAAGGCCGATAAAGGCGAAATTGAAAGCTTCCAAGGCGACTGGCTCACGCCGACCGTCGATTTGATAGAAAAGTCATAAAAGTGGCAGTCCGGGCTGATTGCTTCCCGCG
>JAJUHS010000076.1 GCA_029267755.1 Clostridiales bacterium | reverse complement strand
GGAGGCAGAACGTGAGAACAAGAGTGTACAACAAGATGACAGCGCAGGAGGTTCAGGACTATCTGGACAGAGGCGGCGATACTATGTTTGTTGGAATCGGTGTTGTTGAGGTTCATGGAGTTTGCCCGATCGACTGTGAGACGGCGGTGCCCGAGGCTGTCGCTATTGCAATGGCTGAGGAGGCGGACGGCCTGGCGATGATCAACCTCCCGTATTTCTATCCGGGCGGAACGGTTATCAGCAATTCAACAGTTCACATCACAATCCGTGACGGCATCGATTATCTTATGAAAATCGCTCATAGCCTTGTGGATCAAGGCTTTAAGAGACTGCATTTCATCAGCGGGCATGGGCCTTCCGCTATTACGCTGAATGCCTTCTGCCGTGAGTTTTTTGAAGAAACGCTTATTCACCCCTGCCATTTGGGAATCATTAACATGATGGTTCACGCAAACGGACCTCAAAGCGTAAACTTCTCCGCGGATTCACCGGGGATTGACTATATGACATACGGTGCTTACAAAATGCTTGGACAGCTGGATTACATTCCTATCGATCCCAATGCCGAAAATGGCAGTGGAGAGCGTATTCCTGCAGATCCCGCCATGGCTAATTTCATGAAATTGTATCAACCATACTCCGGATACGGTGTTACGGCCCAGATTTTCTCGGATACCAGGCAGCACGGCGGCGGACTTATCTTTAAGAGCAGAGAGGAGCTTGAGAAGGTCGCCGAAAAGGGGGTTGAACAGATTTACGGCATGGTTTCAAAACTAAACCTCAGGGAGTTTAATGAGGCACTGGGGGATTATCAGGCATATGTACATCGCATGGCGGAGAAGTTCCCCAGAATAAAGAGACGCTGAAATATAGAGCGGAAAGGAGGGTACAAAACATGAGAACAAGAATATTCAATAAAATGACCGCACAGGAGGTTCAGGATTATCTGGACCGCGGCGGCGATACCATGTTCATTGCCGTAGGGGTCGTGGAGTGCCACGGCATGTTTCCCATTGACTGCGAGACAATAATCCCGGAAGCATTCGCAATGCTCCTCGCGGATAAGGCGGACGGCCTGGCGATGATAAATCTTCCGTACTTTTATCCCGGCGGAACCGTTATCAGCAATGCAACCGTAAGCTTCACGATTCGTGACGGCATTGATTACCTGAACAAGATTTGCCACTCGCTTGTCGATCAGGGCTTCAAAAAGCTGTTCATACTCAGCGGACACGCACCCGCGTCTCTGACCATTAACGCTTTCTGCCGCGACTTCTTTGAAGAAACGCTTATTCACCCCTGCCATTTGATGCAGATCGCCAGAGCCGCCGGTGTTCAGACTGACTTTGATACCCTAGCTTATGGTGCTTATAAAATCATGGGCCAGATGGAATATCTTCCGGTTGACCCCAATGCGGAGGAAACCCAGCCGATGCGAATGGAAACCGATCCTGCACTTGAGAGATTTTCAAAGCTATATCGGCCATTTGGCGGTTTTACCGGAACAATTTATTCCGACCCTGCGCAGCACGGCGGCGGAAGGCTGTTCAGATCCGATGAGGAGCGTCTTGAATACTGCAAAAATGGCGAGAAGCAGCTGCGTGAGATTGTAGATAAATGCAATATAAACGAGCTGAAAGCGGCATTGGGAGAATATCAGGAATATATTCAGAGAATGTACGCCAAGTTCCCAAGAATAAAGACGAAGAAGTAACGCAGTAAGTTACCGGCCATCTTTTCCGTACTTGCGGAATGATGCCGATAATATTAAATAGAAGTTAAGTTAAACCAAAAAATAAAAGAGGAGAAAAAAGATGAAAAACACAAACTTCAGGCATTTCCTTAAGCATTGTGTCCTCGGTATCACAATTTTCGCCTTGGTTCTGGCTTTTGCCGGGTGCGGACAAAAGGGAAGCGTTTCCACTCCCAGCGGCACACACACCGACTCAAAAATTAGCGGAACTGGTTCCGCAAACTATGTAGAAGGTGCGGAGCGAACTAAGGGCGGCGAGGTGGTCAACGTTGTAACGGCATTCAACGGATTCTTTGCGCCCAAGTCGCAGACAACCGCCATGGACGTATGCTGGCCTGCCCTGGAAACACTGGGCTACCAAACCGCCGACGGCGTCTGGAAGCCTAAACTGGCCGAGTCCTGGGAGATCGACAGCGACAAATTCACAGTGACCCTTCACATCAGAAAGGGCGTCAAGTTCCACAACGGCGATACCTTTGACGCGAAAGATGTTGAATGGACTCTGAGTGTCCGTAATACCTACGGTACCGCATCCAACATTGGCAGCCCTGTCAGCATCAAGGCTACCGATGACTATACCGTCGTTGTAACCTATAAGAGCTTCTCGCTTGACTATCTGAACTGGTTACTGCCCCAGTTTATGTACTCAAAGGATACCTTCGACGAGAAGGGCGAGAACTGGGTGATCAACAATATTGTAGGCACAGGACCTTATAAGATGAAGGAATATATCCCAGATGACCACCTCACATATGTGCGCGCCGACAGCTATTGGGGCGACAAGACTGCGTATGTGGATACTTTCACATGGAGAGTCATACCGGACACAACCGCGCAGGTTGCGGCATTTATGAACGGAGAGATTTCCAGACTTTCCGCACCTAACGCGACAGCTTTGAAGCTGCTTGAAAGCAAGGGATATAAAGGTGTTGAAGCGGGAGCACTTGCCGGAATGCAGTTCTACATCATGCCGATTACGCTTGATACAACAAGTCCGCTTTCTAAAAAAGAGGTTCGTCAGGCAATTTATACCTATGGCATAGACTGGGACGCTATGGCGTCTTCTCTGGGCGGCGGCACCTATTACCATACGGATGCTTATGGCGTTACCGGCAACCCCTATTATACAAAGGACCTTGAGTTTACTAACGGACCCGATTACGCAAAGGCAAAGAAGCTCCTTGCAGACGCAGGATACCCCAACGGATTCTCTACAAAGCTTTATTACGGTACCGGTGGGCAATTCGTAGGCTCCGATGCCATTGCGACATATGCTCAGGCTGAACTTGCAAAAATAGGCGTTACCGTAGAGTGCGTTCCCCTGGATCCCACGGTACTGCAGAACGACTATATGAAAGGCAAAGTCGCAAAATCCGGTATGCTTATTGGCGGAACCTACTTTACGCCCCTGCAGACACAGCGTCTCAACCAGATGCATAGTCCTAACGGTACCATGTCGGGAGTTATGACCTATTCCGATAAGCTTCTTGAGCTGTTTAATAAGATCGGTGCTGCCAAAACTCAGGAAGATCAGAATAAAGCCCTTCGCGATTTCGTAGTGCAGTATGTCCAGGTGGACAGCAATTACTGGCCAGTTTACAATAGCCGTACGGTTGAGTTCTATCAGAAGTGGACGCATTATTCCGGCAATGCCCGTATCGGAAACGCAGGTTTTGATCCATTTGAAATTTGGGTTGATAAGCACTAATAATAGAGAAGTTTACAATTTCATTTTAACATAGGTTAAATCGCAGACTAATAAACGGTGCACAGACGCCAATAAATAATTTTAATATCGCGCGTCTGTGCACCGACTTTTATTGATTTCGGTCAAAAACCGAACGGAGAGTATGACAATGACAAGATATCTTCTTAATAGACTGGGACAGACGATACTTATCATGATCCTTGTATCATTCCTTACATTCTTTTTGGTTTCAATAATGCCCCGTGATCCGGTGTATGCCTTGTATGGTTCGACTATCGATCAGGAGCAGTACGAGATAGGCTATAAGGAACTGAATCTTGATAAGCCTATTATACAGAGATACTTTATCTGGGCCAATAAGGCGTTGCACGGGGATTTTGGTATTTCATATAAATACAGCACACCGGTTACTAAGGTTATCAGCGACAAGATAGGTGTTACTCTATACCTTTCCATATTTTCTATGATAATTTCCATGCCGATAGGCATTCTGCTCGGCATTATTACTGCGGTTAAAAGAGGCAAATGGCAGGACACTGTTTTGACCCTGCTTGCCAACATTACCGCAAGCATACCTTCCTTTGTTATTGCGGTTGTTCTCATGTGGGTATTTGTTATCAAATTGAAGCTGCTGCCCACAAGCGGTTTTACACTCCCTTGGGTTGATTTCGGCAAATCTATGAAGCAGGGAGTACTTCCTCTTGTGTGCCTGTCACTCGTCGGCATAGCTGGCACCTGCCGGCAAACACGTTCCAGTATGCTGGAGGCCATACGCCAGGACTATGTACGTACAGCCCGTTCCAAGGGACTTAAGGAAGGCTTTATCATATATAAACACGTTATGAGGAACGGACTTGTCCCTATCATTACACTTATCGGCGGCAGCCTCGGCAATCTTATCGCGGGTTCTGCGTTTATCGAGAATGTTTTCGGCATTCCCGGCATGGGAAATCTTCTTGTAAATTCTGTAAACAATGTTGATATACCTGTTATGCAGGCAAGCGTCATGCTGACCGCTCTTGTGGTCTCGGTAGCGTACCTTGTCACAGATTTCCTGTATGTCGCAGTCGACCCGAGAATCAGCTTAAGGTAAGGAGGGGAAATAATGAATATGAATAAGATAACTCCTTCTTCGGATGCGGATGTCCTGAAACGCGCTAAACGAAGAGAACAGAAGAAAAGGGACATCAGGAGATTCTTCCGCGTAATGTTCTCAAGAAAAATAGTTGTCGTAGGCGCGGCCGGAACGCTGTTTTTTGTCTTGGTGGCCATTTTTGCACCACTGATAGCCACTCATGATCCAAACTACATTCAAAACGGCAAAAATTTGCTGGATCCCAGCGCCCAGTTTCTGTTCGGAACAGACATGTACGGCAGAGACCTGTTCTCTCGCATAGTATATGGAACCAGAGTATCCTTGCTGACCGGAGTGCTCTCAACCTTGCTGGCAACGCTCATCGGAACCTTTCTCGGAATGCTTGCGGCGTATTTAGGTGGTGTGGTGGACATGGTGCTCATGCGTATTTGCGAAATGATGCGAGCGATACCTCAGCTTGTCATAAGCATGACGCTGATTGCCGCATTCGGAGGCAGTATGATGAGCATGGTCATCATACTGTGCTTCGGCGGTATCTGGAATAGTCTGCGAATGATGCGAGCGTCCGCACTTTCTGTCATGAGCAACGACTATGTTCTCGCGGCGAAGCTTTCCGGTGAGCCGATGTTAAAGATTTTGTATAAGCATATCCTGCCCAATAGCGTTTCACCGATTATTGTCAGCGCCAGCCAGAGCGTCGGCTTCACGATACTGATGGAGTCCGGCCTTAGCTTCCTCGGCGTTGGAATCAAGGTGCCCACGGCTTCGTGGGGGTCTATCATCAACGAGGCCCGAGTCTATCTGATTACAAATCCTTTGTATGCGCTTATTCCCTGCGCCTGCCTGGCGGTTTTAATCATCAGCCTCAATTTGCTCGGCGACGGGATCCGCGATGCTTTGGATCCGACTCTGCGCGGCGAATCCTGACAGGAGGGGATAAGATGAGTAATTTAGTAGAAACTAAAAATTTGGTTACCACCTTCCCTTATGATGGGAAGAAGCGAATTAGGGCGGTAGACGGCGTTTCGCTAAACCTAAAGCAGGGCGAGATTGTCGGCCTCGTGGGGGAGTCCGGCAGCGGCAAATCCGTTACCGTTATGAGCATCCTTCAGCTCATTCTTCCTCCCGGAAAGATAAGCGGAGAGGTCAATATTGAGGGAATTAAGGGCAACATCCTTGATTACGGCATGTTCAGCGACGAGGTCCGCAGCACTCGCGGCGGCAAAATAGGTATGATATTTCAGGAGCCTATGACATCTCTGAACCCGATACTTACGGTCGGATATCAGATTCAGGAAAACATTATGACGCATCTGGGCCTTAAAGAAAGCGAGGCAAAACAAAAGGCAATCGAAATGATGAAGCGTGTCGGCATAGCCAATGCAGAACAGCGCTTCGAACAGTATCCGATGCAGTTTTCGGGCGGTATGCGCCAGAGGATCATGATTGCCATGGTGCTTGCCGCCAAACCGGATGTGCTCATTGCGGATGAGGCCACCACCGCGCTTGACGTCACGACCCAGGCTCAGATACTGGAGCTTATAAGGGATCTTGCCAAAAAGGAAAATGTGACGGTTGTAATTGTAACGCATAATCTGGGGCTTATCGCCCGTTACGCAGACCGCATCTATGTCATGTACAGCGGCCATATAGTTGAATCCGGCGAGAAATTCGAAATGTTTGAGAGACCCGCCCATCCGTACACAAGGGGGCTGCTCAACGCCGTTCCGCGTCTTGACGATGATAAGACCCGAAGGCTTGTGCCTATCGAGGGGCTGCCGCCAAACCCGGCAAATATGCCGCCTTACTGCAAATTCTTTGATCGATGTCTGTACAGAGAGGATCGCTGCAAGGAGCGCATGTGCGAGCTTGAACCCATTTCGGAAAATCATTTTGTCCGCTGCTGCCTTTCAGTTGAGGAACTTGACAAAAAGCGGGATCAGATCGAGGGACAGTTTAAGTCTGCTCCGGTCAAGACCATATCCGGCGAGGTGTGCCTCGAGGTTCGTGATTTGAAGATGCATTTCCCTGTTTATCGCGGTATTATGAAGAAGCATGTGGGCGACGTCCATGCTGTGGACGGCGTGTCGTTTAAGGTTTACACCGGCGAGACTCTGGGTATAGTCGGCGAGTCGGGGTGCGGAAAATCTACTCTGGCGAAGTGTATTATGCGTGCAACTAAGCCCACAGCAGGGGAAATTATTTATAAAGGAACTGACATGGCGTTGCTGAAGGACAGGGCACTTAAGCCATTCCGTTCTAAAATAACAATGATTTTCCAGGATCCTTTTTCTTCCCTTGATCCGAGACAAACTGCGGGCTCCATAGTGGGAGAGCCGCTGAAAATTAACAAGATTACAAAGACGAGAGAGGAATACAATGACAGAGTCGATGAGCTTTTCCGGCTTGTCGGACTTGACCCGGAATACAGAAGCCGTCTGCCCAGAGAATTTTCCGGAGGCCAGCGTCAGCGGCTTGGAATTGCGAGAGCTCTTGCCTCAAGCCCGGATGTAATAATATGTGATGAGCCGGTTTCGGCGCTCGACGTTTCCATTCAGGCGCAGATTATAAACCTTCTTGAAGAGCTGCAGGCAAAGCTGCAAATTACCTATCTTTTCATTGCGCATGATCTGTCCGTTGTAAAGCACATCAGCGACCGGATCATAGTAATGTATCTTGGTACGGTGGTTGAGGAATCTCCGGCCGAGCTTTTGTATAGCAACCCGCAGCATCCGTATACGAAGGCGCTTTTGTCCGCCGTTCCGATTTCGGACCCAAAGGTGGATGCGCAGCGTGAGCGCATTAAGCTTATAGGAGAAATTCCGAGCGTAATGGCAAGATCTGCGGGGTGCCCATTCTGCGAACGCTGCCAGTACGCCAGCGAACGCTGCAGAACCGAAAAACCCAAACTCAAAGATTGCGGTAATGGACAGCTTGTGGCTTGCTTTCTTTACGATTAAGGCGATCTCATGACTCAATTTACCGCACTCAAATTGTGGGTAATTGGGCGCTTTATAAACATAAAATACTTGGAGGGTAAGCAATACTTGAGAAGCATTAAACTTATTAATGACGGGTGGCAATTTGGCTCCTGCATCGACATAAATGACGCCCTTCCCACCGCGGACGCCTGGATACCTGTCGATATTCCATATGTGTGGAATATCGGCAATCCCAGGGAAGAGGGACCTCGAGTATATTTCAAAACGCTCGCACTTAAGGTTCCGGAGGAGGGAGAGCGCTGCTATATTTCTTTCGGCGCCGTTGCCGGCATGTGCAGAGCCTGGCTCAATGGCAAGTTCCTCGGCGAGCACAGGGGCGGCTATTCAAGGTTTCGCTTTGATATAACGGAAGCCATTCGCAACGGAGAAAACGAGCTTACCGTGCTGGCGGACAACACGCGTTACAACGACATCATTCCTCTCGGAGGGGACTTCAACAATTACGGCGGAATATACAGGGATGTTGAGCTTATCACTGTGCCGAATACCCATTTTGATCTTATGTATTTTGGTTCCCCCGGCGTTGAATTGGACGCATCCGGCGACGGAAGACTGAAGCTGACTTCACATGTTGTCGGAGATGTGGAAAAATGTCGCGTTACCTACACGGTTATCGATGACGGCAAAACCATTGCGTCGGTGGCCTTCGGCCCGTCAGAGACAGCGGAAATTGCTGTGCCTGATCCGCATCTGTGGAACGGAAGAGAGGACCCACATCTTTATGTGCTGAAAGCAGAGCTTTATTGTGGAGACGAGTGTATCGACGAGGTAACGCTGCCTTTTGGCTTCAGAGATATATCGATAAACCCGGAGGAGGGTTTTTTCCTTAATGGCAGACATATGACTTTGAACGGCGTAGCAAAGCACCAGGACAGAGAGAGCATAGCCTGCGGCACAACTAAGGATATGCTTCGCGAGGACATTGCCCTTATACTGGAAATAGGCGCAAACTCGGTAAGGCTCTCCCATTATCAGCATCCGGATTATACATACGATCTGTGTGACAGGGCTGGATTAGTGGTATGGGCCGAGATTCCTCTTTTGGGAATGCCGGATAACAATGACGCGCTGTTTGAAAATGCCAAAAATCAGATGCGGGAGCTTGTACTGCAAAATAAACACCATCCGTCTATCTGCTTCTGGGGCGTGCAGAACGAGATCGCCATGCTCGGAGAGACAGTACAGATGTACGGCAAAATAGAAAAACTGAATCAGTTTGTTAAAGAATTGGATCCGGACGGCATAACGGCCTCAGCAAATTTAAGCACCGTAAATAACAATAGTCAGCTCAATTTTATCACGGACATGGTGGGTTATAACAGTTATTTCGGCTGGTACGAGGGGGAAATGCAGGACTTTGAAGGCTTTTTTGACCGCTTTCATGAGGACAATCCTCAGGTCTGCTTTGGCCTTTCTGAGTACGGCGTTGACTGCTCAGTGACGCTGCATTCCTCGACTCCTAAGAGAAAGGACTATTCGGAGGAATTCCAGGCGCTGTTCCATGAAACGGTTTATCCAATGATCGAGAAGCGCCCATATATGTGGGGAAGCTTCGTATGGAATATGTTTGATTTCGGAAGCGCATTGCGTGATGAGGGCGGCGTAAAAGGACGCAACTGCAAAGGACTTGTCACTTACGACAGAAAAGTAAAAAAGGACTCGTTCTACTATTATAAGGCATGCTGGTCAAAAGAGCCGTTCGTATGGCTTGCAGGCCGCAGGTATGCGAAGCGATGCGGTGATTATACCGACATAAAGGTATATTCCAATACAAATGCCATTGAGCTGATAGTCAACGGCAAGATATTTGAGCGCATCAATGGGGAAAGAGTTTTTCTGTTTCAAAACGTTCCTCTTTCCGAAGGCGATAACATCATCAAAGCGTTCTCGGGGGAATTGTCGGACGAGATGGTCATCACAAAGGTGGCTGAGCCAGAGAACAGCTATATCTATATTGACCCCAATCCGGGCTTCAATGTAAAAAACTGGTTTGCTCCAGGGCAGAGCGAGGAGCAGCTTTTTCCCCAGGACAGATACTCCATAATGGATCGCATGGGCGAACTTATGGAAAATGATGACGTTAGGGCGCTTCTTGAGCAGTCTATTCCGCAGGTTGTTAATAATCCTAGAACCAAAGTCATGGTTAAGATGACGCTGCTTAGAGCTATCAACTTTATGAGCGGCCAATTTGAAGAGGAATATATCAAGGAGCTCAACAGGCAACTGAAT
>JAJUHS010000016.1 GCA_029267755.1 Clostridiales bacterium | reverse complement strand
CATCATATCAGCGCTATCTTCATCCTTTGCGCCGATATCGGCATATCTTGCGTTGTACTCGTTTACAACCTCTCTATGGACAACTTCCTTAAGCTGATCAATTTTCGCCTTGCGCGCGCTGAGGTCGGCATGCGGGTCCGCCCCCGGCTTGCCTGTCAAAGCGGCGGATTCTTTCATCTGTTCAACTCTGGATACCCAACTCATGTCTTATTCCCCCTTAGGCTGCCAAAATCCCCACTTCTGGGGCTTTTTCTCTTCGCTTTCATAAACCCCGCCATCCAATTTGCTTGCTATCAGGGCTATTTCCTGACTGATTCTGCTCCTTGGATATTCCGTAACCAGCGGTATGCCCTGGTTGGCCGCATTTATGGCTGCCTTGTCCTCATAAGGTATTTTGTGCCAGACCGGAATTGACAGCACGTTGGCGATATCCTTGTCCTTTATTTCTCCGTCTATATCCTTGGCTATAACCAACTTCACCTTGTCAAGGCCCGTGAAGGCGTTAATAACAGTAAGAGCCTTTTTTGCGTTTCGGAGAGCCGGTATGTCTTTGGTGGTCATAAAAAGAATAGTTGATGCACAGTCAATATATGTTGCGGTAAATTCATTGAACATCGCAACACAGTCAACGATTACATAATCGTAGTAGACGCGAAGCGCGCTGATAATCTTCTCCGCCTGAGTTCTTGATACGGAATCGGAATATTCAGGATTGTTCGGTGATGGCAGGAAGTTGACGCCTGATATGTGCAGGGATAAAAACTGCCGTATCGTATCGATGTTCGGATTGCCCTGCTCCTGTATCAGCTCCAGAACCGTCTTTTTTGATTCTGCGCCAAAAATCGCGCTAATATCGCCAAACTGGAAATCAAAGTCAAGAACAGCCACCTTATTCTTGTTCTGGGCCAGCTTAACCGCAAGGTTGACAGCCAGCGTCGATTTGCCCACTCCGTCCTTCGGCCCGAAAATGAGTATTACCTTGGACTTGTTTGACGAAGTATTCTCGTTTTCAATAGCAAGAATGCGGTTAACCTCGTTGTTGTATATGCCCTTCAGTTCGGAAATCAGGATCAATGGCTCCAGCTTGGCAGATAGGATATAATGCACTCCCGATTGCATGACTTTCTGCATCAGCGCCACGTCATCAATATCCGAAACCATTATGGGTACGGATCTGGGCCTCAGCAGATATATTTGCTGGCAGGAACGCAGCGCCATAGGCGAGGTATCCGAAATAAGGATCAGGTCCGGCGAAGTACGGTTGATTTCGTCAAGAACGCTGTTTTCGTTGCTAACCGTTCCAACGATAACAATTTCTTCGTAATTCAGCTTTGCCTGAAGCAGAGCGCAGGATTGTAGATTTCCTAAAAGCAGTATTTTAATACTCATTACTATCCAACCTCAATTGTACTAATGCTCATCTGGTGGTTTTAAGAACCGAACCACTGGCCTCGTTTACAATGCTGTTGTCCTCGGCAGCTCTGAGTATAAGCCGGATTTTCCCTCCGTTATCGCACATAAGCGCAATTTTGGCCGCGTCGGCGGGCGCAACCTCAAGCGTTACGCTGGTATATCCGGACGCTGTGCTTGATGACGTGTCATTTGCGGCATTGTTAAGCGAAATAACCTTTACATTCTGAAGAGCGATTACAGAAAAATACTGGCCTACGTTCGGGCCCATAACCTGTGAATTTGCCGGCTGTCCCGCGCCGTACAGTCCGGTTAAAAGAGCTCCCGCAGCCGCTTTGCCTCCGTTGGCGTCCTTTACCTCCGCGTCATAAATAACGTCTACATAATTTCCGACCTTAAGGTTATTGGCGACGCCCTGTTCTATATCCACCTTGACAGAAATGGCGCGCTTGCCGTTTTCGATCCGCCCCGCGAGACCGATGGAGCCCTTATCTTTGGTCACGCGGCTTCCGGTGACTACCTCTCCCGAATAAATTGCGGAGGATGTCACGCTGCCCACCACATCGTTTACCGACGTGTAATAATTTTTATTCTCGCCGACAATTGCCTGCCGGACCGCAAGCATGTCGCTTGTCAGCGTCGTGTATGCCGGAATATCCTTCACGGCAACAACAACATTTTCCACCTTCTGATCCTTTGCGGCGGCGACATTCTTTCCTCCGAGCGAGCTCAGGAAAAGATATCCGAACACAAACATTAAAACTGCGGAAAAAATAGCTATAATCTGGACTTTCTTCAAAGGTTATGCCTCCCCCGTTCTGGGCTGAAATTATTGTTTATAGTTGTATATAAAGGTATGGTGGGCCGTAGCGGTCCGCCAATACCGATATTTTTCCTTCTGGTTATGCGCCGGAAAATCCGACGAATGTAAGGGCAGATATCGTGTGTGCTAAGATATCTACCCTTAACTCTTTTGGTAACAACCATTACCTTCGGATAAAAAAGCTTATTTGAGCCTCTATGTACTACTTTATTGTTGTATTTGTAAGCTTGGTGCCTATGCCCTCAAAGATTTTCTGCAGGCCGCCGGTAAGCGTTCCTATAGCCGTAATCAACGCGATAGCGATAAGAGCGATGATCAGGCCGTACTCAACCATTCCCTGGCCGCTTTCCTCCGAAACGAAGTAATTCCAAATTTTCGACATATCTTTACCTCTCTGAATTTAATATTTATTTATTACTTATTTATAACATCTAATATATATGCAGTAACAGCCATTGCCGTAAAAGAACAGAGCCTTTTTAACTTAATCTACTTAGGTTATATTTATGCTGTTAAGCTTGGTACCCATGCCAGTAAAGATTTTATCCAAGCCGCCGCTAAGCGCACCTAACGCCGTAATCAATGCGATTGCAACAAGAGCTATGATCAGGCCGTACTCGACCATTCCCTGGCCGCTTTCCTCCGAGACAAAATAATTCCATATTTTTGACATTCTTGCCACCTCCCTTCCCCTCTTTTTACTGCTTTAATAATGCTGTAGCGGCAATTGGCTGGTTACTTTCTGTTTGTTTTACAAAATATACGGAACAAACAACGCGGCTAAAAATCCAAACATGATATGTGCGCACATCGGAAAAGTGCTTTTTGTTGTAAGCAGATGCATATTAAGTCCTATGATGCTGTAGGCGCCAATCGCAAGAGCAATTCCTCCGAGGAAATAGAAGATTCCCCCGAACCCCACGGTAACCGCTATGGCCATGGCCAGCTTAATATCGCCGGCGCCCACTCCGATATCATTCGCTATAAGCCTTGTGATTACCGCAGCGCCCCCGAAAACAACAAGAACTATCGCAAAAGCGCCAAGGGAGCCCAGCAAGGAGCCTACCCCCCCGTTAATCACCCGGTAGACTATTCCTAAGACAAAAATAAGCAACACCATTTCATTGCATATGATTCTGATGCGGTAATCGATAACTGCTGCGACAAGCGCAATATAGCCGAAAATACATGTGATAAGGGCCTCGGGCAAAGGCATCAGCCAAGCCGCCAAGGCAAACAAAAGAGCATTTGGCACCGCAAGAAGCAGTTTATTAAGCTTCAACGGTTCCGGTACTTCACGGCCCTTTTTTTTGAGCTTGTAGGCTATTATCTCCTCAGACACCTCAGGTATCAGCAGCCCGCTTATAAATCCGAGCCCCAGAAGTACGCCAATCTTTATTAATGCCATCTTTACCTCTCTCAGAAAGCCGCCCAAAACGGCTAGTATGTTTTGGCGTATTGGCCGCCGAAAACATGCCTTAACGGCATTCTGCCGGTTTCTCTTTCACTTTCAGTATTAAATTCATTGTCAATCGCCCTGTAAATAAACTCTTTATTTGTTACTTTGTGATGCCTGATTGAGTAATCAATCGCTTTGGCAACACTTTTAGGCGTTGAATTGTACTGTTCCGCAACCTGCTCATATACCTCGGATAATGTCATCTTGCTGTCCGGTTCCTCGCACATGATGTTAAAAACCGACACCAAATATTTGAACCCGAGCTGAGAATGCTTCACTCCACACCTATCCAGATAATTTTTAATTTTAACAGTGGTCATCGTCTATGCCTCTCCTCCAAGCGGCAAGTATATATCTGTCATTCGCGACTTGCATATTAAGTCTACATTCGTTTTGATGTTTTGTCTATTGTCCTCCAGACCAGTCTTTTATTTGCAAATACTGTACGAGCGGCCGAGTAATTTCGAAGTATTCCTCTTTTTTTCATGCCGCTGTTGCCCCGAAAAAGTACAGACTGTACCTAAGTGCATGCGCATCGTACCCGGCACTGTACCTTCATTTGTTATCGAAACAACAAAAAACGCTCCCCTATAACCTGTATATAGGGGAGCGCGCTCCGATATTTGAAATTCTATTCAATAAGCATAAGCGTTTTTGCTTTTATGATTGCTTCAAGACGGTTTTTTACGCCCAGTTTTTCATATATGCTTGCGTTATGATGCTTCACGGTCCGTTCTGTTATGAACAGCTTGTCCGCTATTTCGGCGTTTGAGTATTCGGAGGCCAGAAGCTGCAAAACTTCAATCTCGCGGGCGCTCAAAGAAGTCGTCACGGACGCCCTGTCGTCCTCCGCAGCCTCTTCGGCGTCTGAAAGCATCGAGATGCAATCTGTCATTTGGCTTATAAGTGTCCTGACATATTTCTGGTGCCTCTGCTCTCCCTTGTATTTTTCCCAAGTTCTATATTTGTTAAGCATCTCGGCCATAATCTGTCCTTCGCCGATAAATACTCGGACATAACCGTCATTCATGCCCAACTCCAGCGCCTGATCCAGTACGGACATAGCTTCCGAAGGCTTGCCCCTCAAGTAATGATTAATCGCCTTAAGCGTCATAACTTCGATCAGGCTTTTTTTCCTGTTTTCCTTGATTGCAAATTCTTCGAGTCGGCTTAGGAGCAGCAGCGCTTCGTCCAAATTATCAACCGCCATAAGATATCGCGCAAAGACGATATATTCGTACTCGTTATTACTGTCCAGCTTATCAAAGACGCTTTTTTCTTCGGTTTTAAGATATGCTTCCGCCTTTGCCGCCTCACCTGCGTAAACACATATGTAAGCGATAAACGCATCAAAAAGGCGCTGCCATTTTTCGCTTTTTGAATAAAGCATTTTTCGGCCTGACTCCACCATATCCAGCGCCTCGCTTACTTTGCCTTTTGAAAGCTTCTCCTTGGCAAGCAAGGTCATGCACGGGACAATCAAGCCCGGGAAGCTGAGATGAGTAATCTTTCCCATAAAGCTTGAAAGCGTCGTATAAACCGCGTGCAGATCGTTGCGTTCGAATTGGCATTCGGCAAGCAGCACCGCAATATAGGCCGACATGTCTCCTAGAACCTCCGGTATGGTTTCAAAGTGTTCGGCATAGGTTTCGTCGATTTTTTGAAGCTCTCCCCTGAACCCGTAGGCGGTATTAAGCATGCTTATCTCACCGATATTCGCTTCCGATTTCATTAAATTGATACCGGGATTTAGCAATACTTTTTTATAGTACCGGATAGCCGAATTCAGATCTGCATTTATCAGGTACATGTTTATGTAATTTATCATAATTTTTGTTCTTAAAAATTCCCGTTCGGAATCGCTGTACTCATCCCTGCGGAGGTCATAATTAGCTTGAGCCTTTTCGGCCCAGTATTTTGAGTCCTCATAATCTCCTATCAGAGCCAGCAGCCACGAATAATCGACACACAGCAGTACGTCGTTCTCACGAACGCCTTCCGGGAAACTCATAACCAAAGCTTTAAAATCGGAGGGATCGTAGAATTTTATCTTTTCATAGTCGTTTTTATAGATCTCCAAAGCCGTTTCAACTTCTCCGGCTTTTATGTAGTGCTCTATTGCTTTAACATAATTATTATTTTCCCTGAACCATTCGGCAGCCCTTAAAAATAACGAACGCTGAAGCTTGGCATCCTCCTTTTTTAATTTATTGAATAAAAACCTTTTGAAAAGAACATTGAATCTGTATTCCTTTTTTGTCTCATTATCGGCAACTATATAAATATTGTTCTTTATCAGATTCTTCAATATTTCGCCGCTTTTTTTATTTCCCGTAACTCTTTTGCAGAGCGGTTCTTTCAATTCATCCAAAAACGATACATGTACTAAAAAAGCCTTTGTTTCTTCGGACAACTTGTCCATAACCGCATTCTGAAAATAATTGTCGAAATATTCTTCGTGCAAATCCGAATAATTTCTGCCATGCTGAAACGATGCGAATATTAGTCCGGTTACCCATCCATCGGTAGCGCGTTGTAAATCATTAATCTCATCGTCATTTAAATAAATATTTCTCGTCAAAAAGAATTCTCTTATCTCTTTATTATTGAACGCCAAGTCCTTGGTACCGATTCTGATAACCGGATTGCAAAAATTAACAAACAGAGAATCGTCAACTTCCATTTGGCTTATAAAAATAATGCTTACGTTTTGAGGGAGATTTTTTACGAAATGCATCAGATTTTTTATAACCGTTTCATTCTTCAAAAAATGGCAGTCGTCAAGAACAAGAATTATATTTTCCTCAAGTTCTTTAAGCATGTCTATAAAAATATTGGTGCTGATATTGGATGCCAATAACTCTTCATTAATCGCTATGCTGGAAAATTTATTGTTTTTTGTCGAAACAGCCACCGAAGCCGTAAAATACCTCCAGAATATATCAGGATTTTTTACCGATTCGTTCAATGTACACCATGCATACCTTGTCGGTTGATTTGTCAAAAAACTGGCTACTCCGGTTGTTTTTCCATAACCGGAAGGACCCGTGACAAGAGCAATCCTGCGTTCTGGAAGCTGCATCAGCTTTTCTTCTATACATTTGCGGCTGACAACATTATTTTCCAAATTCAAAATACTAAGATTCGATTGTTGCATGTTATAAGCGCCTCCAAAATCTGTATTTCTCAAACTGATAAATACTTCCCACAATATTTATCATTCACATTATATATTTGAAATCTCACAAAAATCTCCCAACGAGGGGTTTTCTTGACATAAATATGAATTTTCGTCGTATTTTACTAACGATCTGGTGACCATAATATTACATATGTACATTTTTTAGCAGGAAAAACTGTCCGCAGGTACAGTACCGCAAGAAATTTTCAGTTGCCAAAAAAGGCCGAACGCCTGCTTTTGCAGCCGTTCGGCCCCATTTTTCGGTTATTCCTGCTTTTTAACGGAAACGGACCCAGGAGCCGTCCTCGGACCATTTGCATTTTGATCCAAGCTTTGCGCCCTCGTTTTGCATTATGATAAAGTCGAGCACTTCCTCCCCGCCGTTTTCACGGGTTTTGATGTGAGGAACGGCCTCCGAGTCGATAAGAGCCGGGATAAAGCCGTAATCGATGACTCCGTTTTTGTCAACGATGACCTTTGCGATCATGGTGTATAGCGATGCCCTATCCCAAGGATAATAAGCAGTTTCATAGCGTCCGTCTCCGCGCCCCTCTGCCGCTCGAAGCTTAAGATAGCTGAGCATCTCCGGAGTATTGTTATGTCCCGCCGTCATCGCATAAGTTACAGTTACATAGTTTCCGAGCCCATGGAAGATCGGCTTACCCTTATATACCTCGACGCCCTTTAGGCGGTGGTGGTGATGTCCAAGGACAATATCTGCGCCGGCGTCTATCGCGGCGTAGCAGAACGGCTGCTCATAGGTATCCAGCTTCGGAGTATTGCCGCCGTTTCCCTTGTGCGCGGCAATAACCGCTATATCGACCTTTTTCCGAAGCTCCCTCACCTCGTTCTGCATCTTCTCAAGGTCCTCCGGCAGAATAAAAGTATATGTTCTCGGAGCCGCGCCCGGCATTTCCCTGGGCGAATAGTAATGTGTCTGGACATCCACATAGTTGCAGCCTGCCTTCTGCGACATTGCCCAGCCAAGACGAGGGCCGGTCAGATTATAGGAAATAACTCCGATTTTTACTCCGTTTCTTTCAATTATTGCGGGCTCCTTCGCCTCATCGATATTCGCCCCGCCGCCGCAGGGCGCTATTCCCAGTTCCCTCAGCTTATTGACAGTATCGATAACGCCATAGGGGCCACAGTCATACAGGTGATTGCCGGCAACCGAGGCAATATCAAAGCCGCAGTCCGCCATGGCATTCAGGTGCTCGGGATTTGAGGGCGGCGCCTGAATATCTATGGATGAAGGCAAACTCCTGTCGGTGTGCGGGGTTTCCACATGCCCAATCAGTATGTCGGCGCTGCGCAGGACCTCGCGGCTTGCATCAAAATATTTCTCAATTGGCGCTGGTTCGTCCAGAATCAAATCTCCGACTGCAAAAATACTTATTTTACTGCTCATTCGCAACCACCCTTTCCGGATACGCATATTAATACAATACCCTTTGTAAAAATTGAAGGAGAACATTTCTGATCTCCTTCAATTAATCCTGTAAATTCACAAATTATAATCCGTTGATTTCCTTAACGAAATGGCAAGCGCACTTGTGGTTATTGCCCAAATCGACAAGCTCCGGCGCGCTGTTGTGGCATTGCTCCCTGGCATAGAGGCAGCGGGGCGCAAATCGGCAGGCGTTCTTCGGGTTGATCGGGGACGTAAGCTCGCCCTTAAGCAGCACCCTTTCCCTCTTGTCCTTGAGCGAGGGAACAGGTATTGCGGACAGAAGAGCCTTTGTGTAAGGATGATATGTATGCGTAAACAGTTCCTTCGTCCTGCACTGTTCGATAACCTGACCGAGGTACATAACGCAGATGTTGTCGGATATGTGCTTGACGACCGACAGGTTATGAGTAATAAACATATAGGACAGGCCGTGCTCCTTCTGTAAATCCTGCAAAAGATTGAGTATCTGCGCTTGAATAAGAACGTCAAGCGCCGAAACTGGCTCATCGCAGACTATGAGCTTGGGATTGAGAGCCAGGGCGCGGGCAATGCCTATTCTCTGGCGGCGGCCGCCATCCAGCTCATGGGGGTAGGTTTCTACATAACGCCTTGCAAGTCCGACGGTGTCCATAAGCTCAAGAACGCGCTTGTTTAGCTGCTCCTTGTCCTTATACACCTTGTAAATCTTAAGAGGCTCGGCAATCTGCTGGCTGATGCTGAATCTGGGGTTTAAAGAGGACATGGGATCCTGGAATATCATCTGCATCTTCGGGCGAAGAGCGGTGAAACCCTTCTGATCGACGTTGGTAATGTCCTGGCCCTCGAATATTACCTCGCCGGAGGTCGGCTGAATAAGCCTGAGCAGGGTTTTTCCGAGTGTGGACTTCCCGCATCCGGACTCTCCGACAATTCCCAGAGTCTCGCCGTAATTCATGGTAAACGATACGTCGTCAACGGCATGCAGAGTACCCGAAGGTACGCTGTAATACTTTTTAAGATTCTTTACCTGTAAAATTTCGCTCATTTTGCCACCCCCCCACCTTTGCCGGCTACAGCCGCAGCTTTGTCGGTTTCTTTCATGAAGTGATAGCATCTTACTAAATGCCCCGGCTCTATCTCGGTAAGAGGCGGATCGATCTCGCCGCATGCGTCACAGCAGGCGGTACATCTTTCCTTGAACGTACAATGCGTCGGGAGATCCATAGGATCGCTCATGAGTCCGGAAATAGACTCCAGACGGTCGACATCCTTATCAAGACTCGGCACCGCATTGAACAGAGCCTTTGTATACGGATGCTGAGGGTTGTTGAAAATGTGCTCAATAGAGCCGTACTCAACGATCTGGCCTGCGTAAACTACGGCACATTTGTCGCAGATTTCTGCCACGACTCCGAGATCGTGCGTTATCATCAGAAGAGCGGTATTGAACTTTTTCTTAAGGCCGCGCATAAGGTCGAGCACCTGCGCCTGTATAGTAACGTCAAGCGCGGTCGTCGGCTCGTCCGCGATCAGCACGCGGGGGTTGCAGGCAAGAGCCATGGCGATAACAATGCGCTGCTTCATGCCGCCCGAAAACTCGTGCGGATAATAACTGTAGCGTTCGCCGGAGATACCGACAAGCTCCATCATCTCGATCGCCCTTTTTACGGCGTCCGCCTTAGAAATCTTATTGTGGAGTCTTATGACCTCGGCAATTTGTTCTCCTACGGGCATAACGGGATTTAAGGCCGACATGGGATCCTGAAAGATCATGCTTATATCGTTGCCGCGGAGCTTTCGCATCATCCTGTCGTTGCGGCGCTGCTTTATCTTGTTTCGGGATGTTTCCACTATGTTTTTACCGTCAAGCAAAATTTCACCGCCGATAATGTGCCCGGCAGGCTTAGGGAGGAGTCCCATAATTGAAAGTGCAACGGTTGTTTTTCCGGCTCCTGTTTCTCCGACCAGGCCCATGGTCTCTCCGGCCTTCAAAGAAAAGCTTACATCGTTGACCGCCTCGGCAACTCCGTCCTGCGTTTCATAGTGAACTATAAGATTTTTTACCTCTAAAACATTTTCGCTCATATTTGCTCCCCCTTACTTCAGGCGCGGATCAAGCGCGTCGCGCAAACCGTCACCGAAAAGGTTGAGGGCAAGCACCGTTATCATTATCATAATTCCGGGGAAATACAAAGTATATGGTGCCTGTCTCAAAAGCTCCTTGCTGGATGAGAGCATGGAGCCCCACTCAGGCGTGGGCGGCACTATGCCGAGGCCGATATAGGCCATCGATGAAACCGTAAGTATGGCCGTAGCGACACTGAAGGTAAAGGCCGTCATTATTGGGCCGAGAGCGTTTGGCAGCATATATCTTAAAAGCTGCCTTCTGCTGCTTGCGCCAATCGCGCGGGCGGACTCTATGTAGTCGTTCCTCTTAACCGTGAGTATCGCAGCTCTGATAACGCGCGATCTCGCGGGCGTAGTACTAAGCGATATCGCGAGCACCAGATTCAAAACCCCGTTTCCGAGCGAAGCAGCTATTCCGATGGCCATCAGAAGAGGAGGAATAGACTGAAATATGTCCATAATTCTCATTATAACATTGTCTACTTTACCGCCGTTGTAAGCCGCCACCGAACCCAGAATTCCGCCGAAGGCAAATGCCAGAACCGTGCAGACGAAGCCAATAGGCAGCGAAATCCTTGTGCCATAGACGATACGGCTGAAAATGTCTCGCCCGAACTGGTCGGTGCCCATTATATGCGCCGCGGACGGGGGCTGGAGTCGGTTCTTAAGAACCTGATTGTCTATTCCGTCCGGGGCTATAAAGTTTGCGAACACCGCGACAAGAATCAATATTACAAGTATAATCATACCTGCGACCGCCAGCTTATTGCGGATAAGGCGTTTCCAGGCCTCTCGTCCCGGCGAGGACTTTCTAACTCTGCCCTTAAGCTTAGCCTTTTTCTTATCTATTTTTGCCATTGCCGGCGTATATAACTTGGCCATAGTTAAGCCTCAACCGCCTTTCTTCTCGACTTGATCTTGTTCTTTGCCTTGAATTCCGATTTCAGGCGCGGGTCAATTGCCGCGTACAGCAGATCCACTAAAAGCATTATTATGCTGAACGAGATCGCGAGCAGCACCAAGCCGCCCTGTACGGATGGCCAGTTCCTGGCGTTAATCGCGTCAAGCATGTACTTTCCGACTCCGTTAACCGAAAAAATTGTTTCGGCGATAACTGCGCCGCCGAGCGAAATTCCGAGGACGTTTCCAACATTCGCAACTATGGGAATGAGGGCGTTGCGAAGTCCGTGCTTCACTATTACTATCCATTCCTTCTGTCCCTTTGCGCGTGCGGTTCTTATATAGTCCTGCTGTATGACCTCCAGCATGCTGGAACGGGTAATGCGGGCAAAGTTGCCGACGTTTCCTATGCCTATCATGGCAACCGGCAGCACCCAGCCGGCTGTGCCGTCTATGCCGCTCGCTGGAAACCACTTCAGCTTAACCGAGAATATAAGCATCGTCATAAGCCCGAACCAGAACTGAGGAATCGACACACCGAAAAGCGCCAGAGCCATCGACAGGTTGTCTATCCATGAGTATCGTTTGACCGCCGAGATCAAACCCAGGGGTATTGATATTACGAGCGCGACGAATATCGACCACAGAGTAAGCTTCAATGTGATCGGGAAGCGAACCATAAGCTCCTTTGCCACTGGTTGATTTGTTGTATATGAATTGCCAAGGTCAGCTTTTGTAACTACCTTTACAATATAGTTTGCAAATCGTACATAAACCGGGTCATTCAGACCCAATTTCTCGCGCATCGCCTCTTTTACTTCCGGAGGCGCATCGGCACCCACAAGTGTATCCACAGGGTCGCCCGGCGTAATCTCGCTCAGCACGAAGACGATGCATAGCACCCCGAGTATTACGGGAATCATCCACAGCAGACGCTTGACTATGTATTTAAGCATATCATTGTGCTCCTTAACATTGAGTGCTTCCGCCGCAAAAACGCGGCAAAGCTATTCATTGAACCTCTCCCGGGTATGCCCCGGGAGAGGCCGCCGATACTGATACGGTATTGCTACTGAGTGATATTACTTGCGGGAGCAGTGTGAAAGATCTATATCGGAGAAGGGGGTGTACCTGATTCCGGTCAAATCTGACTTGCAGACGAGAACGCGGTTCTGCGAACCGAGCACAAGGCAGGGAACATTCTCGTTTATTATTGCCTGAATCTTTTTGAATATGGCGTTGCGGGCATCCTTATCCATTGTGACCTTGGCCTGGTCGATCAGAGCGTCAAGCTCCGCGGGTCCCCTCCAGCCGGTACCGCCTGAAGCCTTCTGCATGCTGATCCTGCCGTCAAAGTAGTTGACGAGGACAAATGGGTCGGGGTTGGAGGGAGCTGCAAGGTACATATCGAAGTTTCCGTTTGAAGCGTCGGTATAGAATACGCTGGACGCCGTCGGAGCAAGGTTGACCGTTATGCCGATTACCTTAAGCTGGTTCTGGATGAGCTGAGCCAGAGAGGTAAATATGGAGTTTTCCATGTATTTAAGCGTAAATGTAAAGCCGTTGGGCTGGGAGGATTCCTTAAGAAGCTTCTTAGCCTCTTCAACGTTGTACTTGTAGTAGTTTGTATAGGAGCCGTCGGGCTTAGCGTAAGCCTGGTTCAGGTTCGGGATAAAGCTGTCGGTTACATAGCCGTAGCCTTCCATCGATACCTGGGCGTTGGATTCGTAGTCAAGCGCAAGAGCGACTGCCTGGCGGACCTTAACATCGTTGAAGGGGGCTTTTGTGCAGTTGAAGAAAGCTATGTTGCTGGCCTTTGTCTTAACGTTCTCAACCGTAAACTTCTTTGTATCGAGGCTCTTGATCTGGGATACGACGGGGTCGAAAGCCACGTCGACATCTCCGGACTCAAGGTTCATGACACGGGCGGAAGCATCGGTGATGATGCGGACTTCTATCGTGTCGAAATAAGGTTTTTCTCCCCAGTATTTGTCGTTGCGGGCAAATACCAGCTTGGATCCGGATTCCCAGCTTACGAACTTGTATGGTCCGGTTCCCGCCGTGGGCTTTTGCTGCTGGGCGTCGGGCCCGCCGCCTGCCTTCACGGCGGCTTCACATACGATACCGAGAGCGTTGTTGGCAAGTGTGTAGAAGAGATATGGATCGGCCTGCTTGGTTGCAATTATGACGGTGGTATCGTCCACGGCTTTGCACTCAGCCAGGTTGAAACGGTCATAGTAATTGGCGACCTTGTTGGATTCCTGACCGGTTTTCAGCGTGTAGATAACATCCTTGGCGGTGACCTTGTTGCCGTCGTGAGCGACAACGTCGTTACGCAGTGTAAACTTTATGTGGGTGTCGTCGATGTATTCCCACTTGGTTGCAATGCTCGGATTGAAGCTGTCTTTGGTGCTGTCATAGGCTACCAGCGTGTCGTAAATAAGGTAGTCTATCGGCCCGTTGGCGCTAACGTTGTTGATCGTCAGATGGAAAAGGCCTGTGGGGTTGGCCTTATGGGCCACGACGAGCTTCTGAGTTCCCTTCGTGGATGCCGCAGATGGTGCAGGGGCTGCCTTCTGTCCGCATGCAGCAGTTGACAATAAAATTGCGGCTGCAAACACGACTGCCAGAATTTTCTTCATTTTCATTCAGATTCTCTCTCCTTTTAATGATATTTACAGATAGTAAAACCCGCTAGGTTATGCGACTAAGAAAGAGTAAAAATGATATGCACTTCGCCGGTGAAGGATTAGGCCTGCATGGATATTGCCAACAAATCAGATTGCTTTTGCTTTTTTGAGGTTTTCCATTTCCTCGTCCGTAAGTCCGAGTACTCCCTGATAAACTTCCCTGTTGCTTTCGCCGAGCCCCGGAGATACCTTGTACTCCAGATGATTCTCTGACATGCGAGGTGCAAATCCGGGAAGCTTCAGCTTGCCGTGATCCTTGTGCTCTATCTCCACTATCATTCCGCGCTTTAAATACTGCGGATCATTTGTAATATCCCCGACATCTAGAAGCGCGCCTGCGGGCACATCCGCTTTTGCAAGGATATCCATTGCCTCCTGCTTTGTATGCTTGCCGGTCCACTCGGAAATGATCGCGTTCAGGTAATCCCTGTGCTCGTAACGGGAGCGAGGCGTGGCCATACGCGGGTCGTCAAGAAGATCGGGGCGGCCGATAGCGTGGCAGAGGTTCGCAAACTGTTTGCTCCCGGGTGCGCGCGAGCAGTAAATGTGAACGTAATCGTTAACGCCGAACGGCTTGCAGGGATATGTATCGGAAGGAGCGACGTCCTCAAGGGGCATTCCGTTTCCGACGCGGCGCGGCGGCTTGCCGGTATCATAGTAAGGCTCCCAGCCGGAACGCGACAATCCTATTATAAAATCCTGCATCGCAACGTCGATGCGCTGACCTATGCCTTGGGTATTTCGCTGATAAAGGGCCGCGATTATCGACATTGCGCAGGTAATTCCGCTTCCCGAGTCCGCAACGCTTACGCCGGCCTTTATCGGCTGGTTAGGCAGACCCGTCGCGGCAACGAGTCCGCCGGTATGCGTAGCTATCGGGTCGAAAGCGGGATATTCGGCGTAAGGCCCATCTGGAGCGAAGCCCTTAATGGATGCGTAAATTATTTTGTCGTTCAGCTTTTTGCATTCCTCATAGCTGAGGCCCAGACGGTCCATGGAACCCGGGCCCATATTTTCCACCATTACGTCGGCCTTAGCTACCAGCCTCTTTATAAGAGCAATTCCTTCGGCTGATTTAAGATTGCATGTAATTGACTTCTTGTTCATATTCATAATTACAAATCCCACCGTATCCTTGTTGGGATTCGCTACAGAATAACGTCCAAGCTCACCTAATACGGGGCGTTCCACCTTCCATACCTCCGCGCCCAGCCAGGCCAATGTTTCGGTGCAGACAGTACCGGCTTCAAACTGAGTGAAATCCAGCACTTTTACGCCCGTCAAAGGACCAATTCCCATTACTTTTTACCTCCCATGATAATTCTTGTTTCTATAAAATCCTCTACGAGTCCCGTCATTGTCTCACGATTCCACTTTCTCGCGTCGACAGGATCCGCTTTAAATATTAGTACGGGAATTCCGGCTTCTTCAAGGGCCTTTTTTGTGAAGTATGACCCCTCGACCGCCTGCATACAGTTTTCCGGAACCATATAAACCACTCCGTCTATACGGTTTCTTCTCGCCTCATTCAGGAACCACCCGGAATTCCACGGCGGCATATGCAAAAAATCCTCCATGCCTATATACCTTGCGGCCAGCGCCCTCAGCGGATCCTTCGAAACGTTGCCGCGTATATAGGCGTCTGCACCCATGGCAAGATACATGCTCCATACGAATACCGCTCCGTACTTGTCCTGGAAATTCTGATAAAATGCGAAATCATGCCAGAGACCGCGGCCAAGCCACATCAGGCGGAATCTCTCATTTTTGACAGCGCTGCGGCCCTCGTCAACAAAACTCTTGATCTCTTCATAAAGGCTTTTTGCATGAGCGGCCGCCCAGGGCGTTCCGCGCTGCCACTGCGCCTGCATGACCGCGTTTATCGTGTCTACTACCGTTACCGGTGCAGGAGAAGTTTCGGCGATAAGATCCCTGGCCTTTTTGTACCAACTCTCCTGCTCGTTGATAAGGTCCATCACCTCGATAAGCTTGTTTATGTCGAAAAGTTTTCCCGTTTTCGTTTCAAGATAGTTGATAAGTGCCTTCAGATCCTCGACCGCCGCATCGAGCCTATCGGTATCATAGAGCTCCTCCCACCTTTCCGGCGCAAGCTCCCACCAGTTAAGAGGAACTTTCCGCGGCACCGTATTTTCCATAACGAAAAGTTCGGCGCCGTGATTTTTTGCGAAAAGCTCAAATATTTTGCTCTGGCAGTCGCAGGTCAGCCTTGTAATGGCTATCGTCGGGTCTGGAAGTCCGCCCCATGGTCCGGAAATCCTGTCGTCAGGATCCAGGCTCTCCGCAAAAGCGGTCGCGCAGTAGGAACACAGATCGTCCCGGTATCCGGCTTCGTTCAAAAGCGCGTAGTATTTCGGAGTCATGCGTTTTGCGGCGCATATGGCCGCCCACCACTGATTCACAACGAAAGGTATATCCATGGCGCGCAGTATCTCCATCGGGACGTCTGCGTTAAGATACCCGAAATCCTCCCCGCTCTCCACCCGCTTTTTCAGGCCTTCAAACCATTCCTTCTGGTATGCCGCGGCGGTGGCGGTAGCCTTAAGGGATTTCTGAGCGCGAGCAGGCCCCATATTTTGTTTTACTTCGTTATGCATCAGCCTCATCCTTTTGACGATTCAATAAAATTCTTTATTTTCAAGTCCAACCCGTCGTTTTCGTAAACCGGATACTTCATTTTCATCATCGCACAGGTCGATATTCCGCGAGACTCCAGCGATTGCTTCTGCGAAGGATAATCCCAGGAGGCCGCTTCCTCATACTCGTTTATATAAAACAGCACCGCCTCGGCTCCGGCTGAATCGACATCTTCGTCAAGTGCTTTTACACGCTGTGAAACAAAAGCTTTTTTCGAACTGAACTGACGGAGCATATAACGGTCGACAATTGCTCTTACGGGAGAATATGACATATTGCAGTCGCGGTCGTAAAACCTGTCGCCCCAATCGTGATCCTCCCCCACTACGACCCCGCCGTATTTCTCGATAAGTTCGTAAAGATCCGTCGATTCCTGCGCGCTGCCCGTAACGAAAATGCGTACGCCGTCGATTTCCGGCCAGCTCGCGGCTTCTGCCGCAAGCTGGTTAACCAGGGAAGTGTGCTCCTTCCTGTCCATAAAAAACGCGGAACCTATAATAACGAGCGCCTCGCATCCCGTTATTCTGGGCTTTTTGGCGCGACGCAGCGCCATGATCTTTCGAAGGGCCGCTCGATCCTCGTTACATATCGCCGCGGCCGCGGCGATATCCTGATCCGTAATTTTCCTCCCGGCCCACTCTTCAAGCTTCTGCCGGAAGAGCTCTGCGATAAATTCGTTTCTGGTCTGATATATAAGCTTGCGCGTAAAAAGCCAGTCTATAAAATTCAGAGGAGGAATCGATTTATCCGGCTCCTCTCGCTTTATTTCACGCAAATATAGGTATACTCTGATGATTACATCGGTAGAATTTGAAATTGCCAGAAAGTCTATTTCGTTTTTATATGTACCGTTTAAAAGCTTTTCAAACTGCGCGCGAATTACGGGATCAAACGAAAACTCCAGATATTTGTCAGCTTCAACAAGCGGGCTTTCCTTTTCGGCGTAAACTCGCACCGGAAGCATCCCGGCCGCAATCACAAGCTCATCCGGCACGTCGCACCCGAGCTCTCCGACTACTTTTCCGCCGTTTTGCCGATAAATGCGCGATACCTTCTCCCTGTCGCTATAACATTCAAGCAGCCGCTGAAACGTTTTACTTTTTATTGCACAGTCCCGAATACCCAACACTTTCACTTCCTTCAGTCCAAAACCATCCCGCGCCGGAGAAATAATGGATACCAGTTTGGCCTTAGTATATCAGCATAAGTCCTAAAACACACCGTATATTGTGAACATTTTTTTGCAAATCTTATATGTGCACACTGCACTACATCAGAATTGATAAAATTCTCTTTTTTATGCCATTGAATTATATGCAAAATCAGCTATAATTACTTTCAGATATTGCTCCTGCTTCAGAACCTACATTATTCATGCCGTACAATAATACTTTGCTTTTGTATTTTTTTACATATCTATATGGAACGCATTTTTCCTGTCAAAAAATTTTAATTTCAGAGGTTGTGGATATGTTTACCATTCCGATTTTGCTTTTTTCGCTGAGGCCGTTTCTTGAGCGAGCAGTTACCTCGGCTTCAAAGCTGGATTCAGTCGAAGGCATACTTCTGCTCGCCGACGACGTTCCGCTTTCCCCAAAGTATATCTATATAGGCACCCCGGAAACCGTAGTAAACGCCATAAACCGCCTTCCGAGCAGCCGCCCTATCACTCTGCTGAGCGCGGGAAACAGCGAGCAGCTTGCGGAGGTGGGTCAAAAAACCGACATCAACCTTTTTGTATTCTCGCTCCCCGTCGTTTCTCTTTACAACAAGGTGCAGCATGAGCTGAGCAGGTATTTTAACTGGATAAAATCACTCAACGATATTATCTTTTCCGACTGCGGGATCCAGAAGCTGGCAGAAAAAGGTTTTGAAATGATCGGTTATCCGGTAATGATATTGAACATGGGCTTCAAGCTGCTCGGAGGCTGCGTATCAGACGACTGTGACGACCCGCTTCTTCTGGAACTTATGAGGAACGGTTTTTTGTCCTATGAAAGCGTTTGCGCGCTCGTCGACGAAGAAACCCAGCTTACAAACCCCCTCGCGCCTAAGA
Source organism: Clostridiales bacterium (assembly GCA_029267755.1). Taxonomy (GTDB): domain Bacteria; phylum Bacillota; class Clostridia; order Oscillospirales; family Oscillospiraceae; genus DUPK01. Next base: position 9,357 of record JAJUHS010000016.1, on the reverse strand, counting down.
TTGAATATATTTCGACTCGTACCGGAAACCGCACCATCGTAAGAAGGATCTATTACAACGGAAATCTTATCGCCCGCGTAATAGTGACGCTTAAGGGTCCCGGCGGAGACGAATATTACTCTCAGCTGACAACCGACCTTGCCGAATATGTGCAGAACTATTTTTTGAACACTAAGACAAGCCAGTATATGGCAAGCACAGAGATAGGGACTCTTATATCCGACCTCATAGAATTCCGTCTTACAGACCCCGAGGAGCTCGAACACAGGCTGAAGCTGGTTCCCTCTATGGCCGTTGACAAGTATTATCATACTCTCGTAATGTCCTTCGAGGAAAGGACAAAGGCCATTCCCTGGAACTATGTCATCAGTCAGATTGAGCAGATATTTCCCCATAGCAGCATAACGGTTTACAGGAACGACATTATCATCCTGGCAAAAAAGCTCCGCCACAACATGGCTCTCTCATTCGACCGCGAAAAGCTCATGGAAATACTTAGGTTCTACGACGCGTTCCTGGCCATAGGCAATTATTCCAAATTTCTCACTTCCCTGCGCCCGATATACATCCAGACCAAGGCCGCGATACGACTGGGCAAGGTGTTTCGGAGCAATCCGGAAGAAAGGATATTCAAATACGAGGATTACAGCGTTTATCACGCCATAGACTTATGTGCCGACGCGGCCCACAACGGATACCACAACGGCAATCTTATTTATCTGTGCCATCCCGCGCTGATAGTCCTCGAGCGTTATGACAAAAAGTACAGCACAAATCTCAAGGAAACGCTGTATGTGTACCTTACCAACGACTGCAACACCGTAAAAGCGGCAAAGGCCATGTATGTGCACAGAAACACGATGTACTATAAAATCAATAAAATCGAGGAGCTTATAGGCCAAAAGCTGGATAACGGCATGTTTAAGGAAAGGCTGCTTTTTTCCTTCTATGTCCTCGAATATCAGGAAAAGTACAGGCAGGAGGACCCTCTCGTGCTCAAACGTCATTTCAACAATTATTAACCCGGAAAACCCATATAAATTTGCGGGGAAAAACGACGCATCAGAGTTTCAAAAAAATTCGGCGGAGCTTTGCCGGAAGCTCCGCCGTTCTTTTTAATATATCACCACATCGTCGCCGTCCCATTTGAACGAGGCGTTTAGTCCGGCCTCCCTTGTGATTTTTTCAACGTATTCAAACACTTCCTTGCCGGTATCGGTCTGCCCGTGAACATATGGCACGCCGTCCTTTTCGACCTTCATGGGAACATAACGATACGAAACAACCCTGCCGTCCTCAATAATCAGCTTGGCAACTATACAGTAAACCGAATCGGGGTGGAAGGGATATGTAGGATAGTCGGGATCAGGTACGAAGCCGAAGCGCTCAACCCTTGCCTTAATCCACTCCTCATTTGCGCTGTCCTTCGTATCGAAGATTTTGCCTTTGAAGTTCGGCGAAAGGTGCGGAACCCACATAACGAAGTTGTTAAGCCCATGGTAAATCGCCTTACCCTTATACATTTCTATGCCGTGCAATACATGGGAATGGGACGCCATAACCGCGTCCGCGCCACAGTCTATAGCCATGCGCGAAAGCATGCTTTCATAAGGAGCCAGAACAACCGGCTTGTGCACATAACCCTTGTGGAAATAGACGAGCAGGATATCGCACTGCTTTCTCGCTTCTGAAATCTGAAGTGCAACTTCTTTATAACTCTTCTCGTCTATAAAGTTGTACGCCATGCACTCCTCGTCGATATGAACGGGCTTCTTCAGCTCCCATACGTCGTTTTCAATGCGTGTTCTCCTTTGGTCAAGCTGGCTTATCGGAATATATGCGCGGGTAAAATTTACGAAAGCCGTACCACCCTTGTGGGTATCGGCGAACGAGCTCTTCGGTCCCTGTGCGTTGTAGGCCAGCACTCCGAACCTCACTCCATCCTTTTCAAAAAATCCGGGTCTTGAAGCCTCTTCGATATTGGAGCCTCCCCCGCAGCAGACAATCCCGCTTTTTTTGCACCACTCGACAGTGTCCCTTACTCCGCGCTCCCCGAAATCATAAAAATGGTTTCCCGCGAGAGTAAGAAGATCCATCCGCCCAATCATTGGGCTGAGAACCGCTGTCGTTCGATTCGGGCCGGCAAAGTCGGTGACCTCGCTTACAAAAGGCTCCTCAAGCTGAGCCATTCTGATATCGGCACTGTCAAGCAGACTGTTGACGCCCTCAAAATAACAGGCGGAATTTTCCCCGACGCTTATATCTCCGCCGAAAAGCAGAGAAAGCCGTTTCTTTCCCATTTTGCAGCTCCTTTACGTCTTATTGGTTCGACGGCGCCCCTCGCCGTGATACTAAACAAAACCGCTGTAATGATACCACGGGCCTCCGAACCGCGTCAACCGCAGAGATTTCGCGATCCGCCACACCTTGTACATCATGTGGCAAAATAAATATCAGATAATGGTTTTGCCGTATATTTTTCGGTAATATTGTAGCAATAATGTAACGGCGTGGCCGAATTCCGTGCTTTACGTGCGACATCAGCAGATGTATATTTATACTAGAGAGGCTGTTGCGTAAAACCGGCAGAAAGGTGGCAAACAAAAATCCGCGGTCCTTTACGCTTCGCCGCGAAAAACCGATAGCGAATAAAAGGCGACCCAAATGTAAAAAAGAAGGAGATTGTAAATTATGCCTGAATCTGTTATTGAGAAAAAAAGCAATTCCAAGCATTATTTATGGGTTTTAATTTCTCTGTGCTTCATCTTTCTCTTCGGGAAAATCGTGCCCCCGTTCGCGGGAATCAAGCCGGTCGGCATGGGAATACTCGGCGTATTCTTCGGGGTGCTGATCGCCACCATTGCCACCAACGAGGTCTTCTGGCCCGCCTTGTTCGGCCTCTTCGGAATGGTAATGTGCGGTTATCAGACCGCCGCCAATATGCTGTCGACCTGGTTTGGAAACGCCACTATCCAGCAGATAATCTGGGTCATGGCCCTTACCGGCGCAGTGACCGATTCCGGCGCAGTTAGTGTGCTGGGCAGAAAGGTTCTGAAGATCAGAGCGCTGAAAGGCCACCCGATGCGCCTCATAATCAGTCTTTTCATCGCCGTGCTTATCTGTTCCGCTCTGGTCAGCAGCCCCACCACCATGCTTTTGCTCTGGTACCCCATTCTTGACGGCATCTGCGACATGTGCGGCATTAAAAAGGACAGCGATCTTAAGCGCGAAATTATGCTGGGAATTTATCTGGCGGCAATGGGCGCATATATCCTTCCGTTCAAGGGCGTACACCTCTCCTCCATCGCTATCATAAGCGGAATTATGAAATCAAGCGGACTTGTCTTCGACAACGCGGCTTATCTGGTAGTAGCTACCCTGTGCGTATTGTTGCTGCTTATAGTCTATGCCCTTTTCATCCGCTTTGTCTGGAAAACCGACCTTACGCCGCTCAAGGAGTTCGACGCGGATAAAATGGGCTTCAAAGAGTCGGATCTGAAGCTTACCGGCAGGCAGAAAACGCTTCTCGGATTTTTGATTTTCGGTATCGTATTCCTCCTTATAAGTATGTTTTTGCCCGCAAAGTCCGCCTTCACGACCTTCTACAACAAAATTGGATCCACGTGGATTTGGATAGTGCTCTACGCCATTTTGTGCGTAATGCGCGACAAGGGCGGCAAGCCTTATATTGACGGTGTCAAGCTGCTTCAGTCGAAAACCATGTGGGGCATCGTAGCCGTTGCCGGCTGCTTCACAATCTGCGGCGGAGCTATCGCCTCGGACGATCTTGGAATTAAAACTGCCATCGCAAACGGCCTCGGTCCCATACTCAACAACGCAAGCTGGCCGATTATGGTAGTCTTGTGCGTGGCTGTATCTACTATCTTCACCAACTTCACAAACGGCATGCCCGTAAGCTTCACGATTAATGCGATCTGCATCCCCATCGCTTGCACTCTGCAAAAGTCGCACGCCGGCAACGCTACAATACTCGGCGCTGCCACAATTCTCTCCAGCATGTGCGCTTTCCTCACAAACGGCGCTATCGCGTATGCCCCCATAATGCTGGGACGTGAGGAAATGACGCAGAAATTTATATGGACAAAGGGCGTTGTAACCAACATTCTTTACATAGTTTTAGCCAGCCTGCTCTGCATAGTGTTCGGTTACATATTCTAAATTACTAGGCAATCAGTTAAAAGGAGATTCTGTTTATGATCAAAACCTATCGCGAGCCTGGCCGCGAAATCCCAGTTCAGGACGAATGTGATATTTTAATCGTAGGCGGCGGGGCCGCCGGCCATTCAGCGGCGGTTGCGGCAGCTCGGGCAGGCGCGAAAAACATAGTTATCATGGAGCGTTACGGATATATGGGCGGTGATGCCACCGGCGGCTATGTCATTATGGTTCCGAACCTTTCCTGGTATGATAAGTCTTTCGTGCGCGGAATTCAGGAAGAGTGGTTTACTCGTCTGGAAAAGATTCCCGGAGCGGTTAGGGGTCCTTCTTTGGATAAAATCGGCTTGACCGATCCCGCGCTAATACACCCCTGGAAAGCAATACACGACTGCGTCAGCCGCGGCGGTTACGGCGGTGCCAAGCCCTCCTGCCTTGTGCGTGCCGTATACTTTGAGCCCAACCAGCTTAAAATCGAAATGGACAAAATGCTCCTTGAGCATAAAGAAGCTATTCGAGTGCAGTATCACAGCTGGGGCACAAGGCCTATCATGGACGGCAATACGATCAAGGGAATCATTTACGAAAGCAAGGAGGGCCGCAAGGCGATTTTTGCAAAAATCGTAATCGACGCAACCGGAGACGGAGATATATTTTCTCAGGCGGGTGCCCCATACGAAAGTATGGCCGACAAAATAACAAGAGCCTGCACCACAGCTCTTGTCTGGCGTATCGGAGGCATCAACTATGATGCGTATTATGAATGGCAGCAGGCCCACCCCGCCGAAATGCAGGCTCTGCGCGCAGGACTCCAGCGAGTGGCAGGCTTCCGGTGCATTCCGTTGCCGAGCAATCAGAATGACATCTGCTGGATTAACAACTGGCACTCGAACCGAGACTGTACGGTGGTAAAGGATCAGAGTGAAACCGAAATCAACACCCGAAACACGATGCGCGACGTTCTGGAATATCTTAGAGAGGCCGTACCCACCGCTTTCCGTAACGCATATCTTTACGATATCGCTCCGCAGCTCGGAACGCGCTGCAGCCGCAGGCTCATCGGAGAGTATGTGATGACTCCTGAGGATTTTGCTTTCGCCAATCAGCACGACGACGTTATTGCCTGGCACTCGACCATATGTCAGATTAACGACTGCGGACCGGTGGAAATCCCATATCGCTGCATTCTTCCCAGGAATGTCGAGAATCTTATCTGCCCGGGCAGGCACCTCTCTGCGGACGGCATTGCTATTGACTGGCTGAATCTTATTCCTCAGTGCGTCGGTACCGGCCAGGCCGCCGGAGTCGCCGCCGCAGTGGCGGTAGCCGACAGCAGCACGGCTCGCAGTGTAAACATCCGCAAGGTTCAGGATATTCTCGTCGATCAGGATGTCCCTCTACCCAGAAATGCGAAATTCGAAGCAAAGGATCCTTCCTACAGGCAGTGCGTGGAAGAGCATGAATACGGGCTCTACACCGACAAAGCCAAGATGGCAAAGGAATACCTTGAGAAACACGGCGCTATGGGCGCTGACTTCTTCCAGGGATTTTGAGCGGGGATTCGAATAAGCTCGACAGCGGTTCCGCCCCGGAAAAGCAAAAGGACAGTCAGGGAAGACTTCCTTTCGAATACTGGGCGGCTCTGCTTGATCTGCCCCGCTGCAAAACCGACGGGACTTGCGACGGCTGTGGGCGATGCGAGCATTAAATCAAAGGACTCCGGAGAAAATAAGCCTCCGGAGTCCTTTGATTTCAATCTATATTTTGCTCACGCACAAACCTGATAAATGTCGACAACGCCGGCGTGAGCGGCAAAACCTTGCTCCAAGCCATGCGGTGTGTGCTCGGCTTAAAGAAATCCAGCGGAATGCCCTTAACCCCACTCCATGACTCTATCATGTCGCTCGGTAGTACGGAATAGACCGCGCCCGCCAGTGTCATTTCCTTGAGCAGCACCTTGTCCGACGTCCGCAACACCACATTCGGTTTTTTTCCGAACGCGTCAAAGCAGGAATTCAGAATCCCCTCCAAAGGCATGGGTGCGTCCAGGTAACCCAAAGGCAGATCAAGAATATCGGAGATGCCAAGGGCCTCTTTCTGGGCAACCTGAGCAGAACCTGTCGCGCCCAGCACGAGCCTTGTCTGGTACAGCTCCAATGTATCAAACATATTGCCGTCCAGCACTCGGGCAGGAGTAAAAAAAGCGTCGACCGTCCCTTCCAGTATTAATTTCCACGCATCATTAGCCGTATATTCATCCATATAAAGCTGTATCTCCGGATGTGCTTCCCTAAATGGGCTGAAATACAGCTTATGCAGGCGGTAAGCGTTGGTCGGCGTGACTCCAATCTTTATTTTTGCCGGTCCTTCACCCGTGCCCAGCTTTTTTATGCATTCCCTCGTGGACGTATAACAGGCTGAAAATTCATCGAAAAGCCTTGAAAGAACCTTTCCGCTCTCCGTCAATATCACTCCGTTTTTGGAGCGCGTAAATATGCATGTCTCAAACTCCTCTTCCAGCTCTGCGATAGCGCGGGAAATTACAGAACGTGATACATATAGCTCGTTAGCCGCCGCGGAAATATTGCCTTTGGCGCATACCATTTGAAAATATTCTATCTGTTTCAGCGTCATCCGCCACACCTCCGGTATTACGTCAAACAGAAGTACGTCCAGCCGAAAAAACGGCACGGCATAAAAGTACGTTGCCTTTATGGTATTACCCTATCATATATCCGGTGCAAATGCAAACTGATTTTGCCGGAAAATCGGTTTTTTCGGAGGTAAATAATGTATTCGCGGAATTTCGTATAAAACAGGCGCACCGCAAATACGGTGCGCCCGTTCATTCCATGATATGGTGTTTTGTATATTGTGCTGCCCTATAAGAAGCGGTCCGCCGATTTGAGCAAGCCCAAATTATGCTCCTAAGTTGAACACTCCCAGGAAAGCCAATATGATTCCGAAAACCATCATGCCAATCGCACAGGCAATCTGCTTAGGTACCAGCTTCTCAGCGACATCCGTAGGAGCCCCGATAAGAGCGGTGGCTCCGCCGACGGAGAAGGGGCTGAAGGATGTTAAGCCAACGCCCATCGCAATGCAAATAACCATAGCTCCGGGACCTACGCCTGCCGCCGTTGCCAGTACGTTGGCCATTGTATAAAGCAGCGGGAGAACGGCGGAAGCGGAAACGACGAAGCTCAGAGCGGCGCCGGTAAGAACAATTGCCGGACCGATTACAACGGTAGGCATCGTCTTGAGCCATGCGCCCAGAGCGGTGGTAACTCCGAGCGGAGTCGCAAGCCCGCAGTACATGGCCATACCTGTAATGGTCCATATAACGTTCCAGTTTACATTCTTGGCGAATACTTCGTTAAGCTTTCCGGCGCCGGCAATGCAGAGGATAACTATGCCAAAGGCGCAGGTTGTCGGAATGGTGAAGTTTGCCGCCATCCACTTAGTGACAGCAAGGTTAGGTGCAAATGTCTTTATTACCGAGGGAACAAGAAGAAGAGCCACCAGTATAAATATTACGGCAAGAGTCAGCTTCTGCTTGGAGTCGAAAGGCTCGGGCTTATGTATTTCCGTAACCTCTCCGTGTTCGCGGGTCTTCCATCCCTTAAGAGCGATAAAAGCGATTATAAAAACAATCGCGGCATAAAGTGCATAGTAAATTCCGATCCTCCAGCTCATCGCGTCTACGCTTACGCCCTTAACATACTGCGAGATAAGTCCCTGATGCAGAGCGCTGTTTGATGTCCATGGCCAGAAGGAACCGATGAAGGATCCGCACCAGAGAGCAAACGGAACAAGCATATAAGGAATGCCAGCCGGAATGCAGATGCTCCAGGCAAGAGGCGCGACGATGAAGGTATTGGAAGTGCCGGCGCCGCTGCCGCCGACAATCGCCGCCACAACCAGAACCGCAAGAGACACAGCCCATCTGGCGTTGCGGAACGTATACATGATGTTCTGTCCGAGTTTCCTAAGTGTTCCGTTTGCGTCGGCAAATCCATAGAAGATGATAGGAATTCCGTAGCTCCAGAACAGGCTTACAGGGAAAAGGTTGATGAATGTAGTAGATGTACCCTTCGCGCCGAGCAGGATCCATGTAAGGACAAATCCAAATGCTACCGCAACGAAGCCGGGGTTAATCTTAAAGATCTGTCCTATGATGATCGCAAGAATAAACCCAAGGAAGAAGATGATTACGTTTGTCATGCTCTTAGTTCCCTCCTATTTAATATTGAATGTACAAAGCTCTTTTACTAGACAAAACCACCATATACGATATATTTCGAATACTACCATGATGAATATGCCATTTCAATATCAATTATTTTACTAATCCATTTGCAAAATATTTTTATTCAAAAGGTACATACTTATGGAAAAAATTGAAGTAATTGTGTTCTTATGCTATGTATTTTGCACAAGCAAAAATCTTTGTTTGTTGCCGCTCCAGCAATCTTCCTTCAAAAAGCTCTTTCCGTAGCCTCAAAACAATATGCACAATACAATAAATAGAGATTATGGATGTTAATTAAGAAAAGTTAAATAAAATACAAAAAAATAATGTAATAAATGCAAAATTTTTTAGTATTTTAATATGGACTCCGTCTTGTGGGCATTATTAACGGGCGTGCCGGAAACCGGCACGCCCGTTAATAATTTATATGTTATCTATTTTTCAGTCAGTGGCAGGCAGTATTAAAAACGGTTTTGATAATTTATCCCAGATGTTACGCTCCGAGCGCAAACACTCCAAAGAAAGCCAATATGACACCGAAAACCGCCATGCCGATCGCGCAAACAATCTGCTGCGGAACAAGCCTCTCGGCTATATCCATCGGAGCGCCGATCAAAGCGCTGGCGCCGCCGACAGAGAAGGGGCTGAAGGATGTGAGGCCGACGCTCATCGCAACGGGGATGATCATTGCAGCAGAGCCCACGCCGGCCGCTGAAGCCAGAACGGGAACCATGGTATAAAGCAGAGGAAGGACCGCGGATGCGGAAACAACAAAGCTGAGGGCGGCACCGACCATCATTATTGCAGGAGCGATAACAAACGGAGGCATTGTCTTAAGCCATGCGCCCAGCGCGTTGGTAACTCCGAGCGGAGTTGCGAGTCCGCAGTACATGGCCATGCCCGTGATGGTCCAGATGACGTTCCAGTTT
>JAJUHS010000036.1 GCA_029267755.1 Clostridiales bacterium | reverse complement strand
ATTGAAAGCGTCGGAAAGCTCGCGAAGGATGGTATGCAGGTTACAGACGAGGAAATACTAAGGATCATGACCAGCTGAGGCTTTTTAACATACCTGCGTCAGGTATGTTAGGAGAAATAAAACAAAACCGATATGGAAGGAGAGAAAAGTTTAAGTATCACATCGGCATAACCGGTGTAGAGAACAAACGAGCAAGTTATGAAAAGAGTTTTAACCGTTGCCCTGGCATTAGCACTCTCTGTCAGCGTCCTGGCAGGATGTGCGAGCAAACCCAGCACAACTTCTCCCGCAACTTCGTCCGCACCCTCCGCAGGCGTCATCAAAATCGCCGTTGCTGGCCCCATGACAGGCGATAACGCCGAGTACGGCAAGGGCTTTGTAAACGCGGCAAAAATGATGGCAGACCAGTGGAATGCAAATGGCGGAGTCCTCGGCAAGAAGATCGAAATCGTACAATTTGACGACAAAAACTCTGGTGAGGAAGCTTCCTCAATCGCGCAGAAAATAATAAGCGACAAGGATATTATCGGGGTTATAGGCCATTTCGCCTCCGGCGTGTGCATGGCTGCGGCTCCCACCTACACCGAAAACAAGGTAATAGAGATATCTCCGTCGGCTTCCCACCCTGATTATTCCGGCATCGGCGAGTATATCTTCAGGAACAATACGGTCATCGACGTCGAGGCTGCTGCGGCGCTTGATATAGCCATCAAGGATCTCGGAAAAAAGAATATAGGAATAATTTCGATAAAGACAGACTGGGGCACTAAAACCGCTGCCATAGTTAAAGACCTTATAGCCAAACAGGCGTCGTCTGGCGCGAAGGTCGTGGCTCACGAGGAAGTCATGGAAGGCTCCGATGATTACAGCCCGGCTATCACAAAGCTCAACGCAGCAGGCTCTGATGTTGTTATCTGCGTCGGCATGTACAACCTTATAGCTCCCGTGGCAAAGCAGTATAAGCAGGTTAACCCCAAGATTGAGCTTGTCGGCTTCTCCAATGCTTACAGCCAGCAGCTTCTCGATCTCGGCGGCAAGGCGGTAGAAGGCGTCCGCTTCCCCGTTATCTTCTTCTCCGGCTCCACTGATCCGAAAATCAAGGGCTATGTCGACGAGTACAACAAGAGATACGGCTCGATCCCCAGCGCTCTGACATCCCAGGCATACGACTCTACCGGAATGCTTCTTGAAGCGATCAAGGCGGCTGGTTCTACCGACCGTAAAAAGGTCAGAGACGCTCTCGCTGCAATCAAATACGACGGCGTTACCGGCATGACGGTATTCAATGAAAAGCGCGATGTACAGAAGACCTTTGTTAAGGTTATCATTAAGGACGGCAAGTTTGAAGCAATGAAGTAAAAATACCTAAGGAACGGGCCCGGAGAGCAAGCCTCTCCGGGGGTTCCTCTTAGCGGAACCGCAAGTTTAAAGTAAGACGGAAGGAGAAGGTTGTCGGGGCTTACCCGCAACTGTGTAGCGAGGGTGATTATACAGCAACTTTTTAACGGATTAGCGCTTGGCATGGCTTACGCCCTGATAGCGGTGGGCTACTCGCTGGTATTCGGAATTCTGAGGCTCATAAATTTCTCCCACGGATCAATTTACGCCTTCAGCGCCCATATGGCTCTGCTTTTTATTGGAATGCAGTTTGGAGTCATACCCGCGATCGCCATGAGCATTGTGCTCACCGGTCTGCTCGGTGTCATTATCGATAAGACCGCGCTGGAGCCGTTGAGAAAGAAAAATTCTATTCCGATGGCGGCTCTTATTACTACGATTGGAATGTCCAACATAATTCAGAATCTTCTTATGATTTTCTTTAATACGGAGAGAAAACCATTCCCAGCATTTTTTGATTTCGGCATGATTAAGCTCGGCAATTTGCAGATTAACTCGACTCAAGTCGTTATGTGCATTGTATCTCTTGCTCTGCTTATTTTACTTACACTTATTATCAACAAAACCAAGCTCGGCCTTTCTATGCGCGCGACTGAGCAGAACGCCAAGGCTGCAAGTCTGATGGGAATCAATACGAATTTCATAATTTCCTTTACGTTCTTTATGGGCGGAGCCTCGGCTGCAATCGCGGGCGCGCTTATCAGCGGATACTATCAGATCGTTTATCCCGGAATGGGCTTTATGGTCGGCCTTAAGGCTTTTGCCGCTGCCGTACTGGGAGGCATCGGAGTGTTGTATGGCTCAGTGGTCGGCGGACTGGTTGTCGGAGTATCGGAGAGCTTCGCTGCGACATTTATCGGTTCGTCCTACAGGGATTCGATTGCTTTTATCATACTCATACTCGTATTAATCCTGCGCCCCACGGGATTATTCGGCAAGAAAGACATAAAGAAGGTGTAGTTAGTTTGGATAAGAATAAGTCAAAAAGAAATAACTTCATCTTTATATTAGAGTCGTTTATTGAAAAATTCAAAATTCCAATAATCGTTATATGCGCAGCTGTACTTCTGGGTATTCCTTTCATGGGCTTCAGCCAGTACCTCATGCGAATAATAATAATGATAGGGATTTACTCCATGCTTGCTCTGGGCCTGAATTTGCTGACAGGGTACACGGGCCAGGTTTCCCTCGGACACGCTGGTTTTTACGCTATAGGCGCCTATACATCTGCGCTGCTGTCCTTAAAGCTTGGATTTAGCTTTTTCCCGGCGGCCATCGGAGGAGTATTGGCGGCATCCATTTGCGGACTGCTTCTCGGGCTTCCTACGCTTCGCCTGAAGGGTACATATCTTTCAATCGTGACCCTAGGCTTCGGTGAGATAGTCAAGATGGTGCTTACAAATTGGGACAAAGTGACTAACGGTACACTGGGACTTAAAAATATTCCTCGTCCGGTAATATTCGGTATAAAGCTCACTCTGGCCAACAACGGGCTTTACTACATGATGCTTGCGCTTGTGGCGATAGTTACGGTGGTCTGCGTCCTTATCATTAGGTCTAAGATCGGCAGGGCTCTGATATCCATAAAGGAGGACGAGTTCGCCGCAACAATGATGGGCATTAAGACGACGAAATACAAAATACTCGCGTTTGTGATATCGGCGGCCATTACGGGTCTTGCCGGAGCCTTCTATTCAACGGTAATAGGCTTTATAGAGCCGAACTCCTTTACCTTCGACGTTTCAACGCTTATAATCAGCGTCGTTATCCTCGGCGGCATGGGGACCATAAGAGGCATGTTCCTCGGGGCGCTTATACTCATAGCATTTCCCGAAGCCTTCCGCTTCCTGATGGACTACAGATTTGTTGTTTACGGATTGGTACTGGTGTTCATGATGCGTTTCCGTCCGCAGGGAATACTGGGATGGAAATCGCAGATGCCCTACAAGCTGCCGAAGGCGGTCAGACAGCAGCTTGAAAAGCTGAAAACCGAAGGCGTAAAAGCGCAGTAGCTCTTAGTCGGCGCTACGATAAAAGGAAGGAGAGGTTGCCCCAAAAGCGGCGCGGGCAACCTGAAACGATATGGCATATTTAAAAGTAAATTCCATAACAAAGCAGTTCGGCGGCCTGATAGCCGTGGACAAGGTCAGCTTTGAAGTAGAAAAGCATGAGATCGTCAGCATCATAGGACCTAACGGCGCCGGCAAGACCACAGTTTTCAATATGCTTACGGGGGTATATACGATAGACCAGGGCGAGATCATATTTGACGGCAGGCCAATACATAACATGGCGCCGCAGAGCATAGTCGACCTCGGTATATCAAGGACCTTTCAGAATATCCGCCTTTTCCCCAACATGCGGGTTATAGAGAACGTTCTCGTGGGCACACATTTAAGAACCAAGTATGGTTTAGCCGATGCGCTTTTCAGAACTCCTCGCTACAGGAAGGAAGAGACGGAAAAGACGCTGCGGGCTATCGAGATACTCAAATCCATAGGCCTTGGGCACAGAATTGACGATTATGCACAGAACCTGCCATACGGAGAGCAGAGGAAGGTCGAAATCGCGAGGGCGATAGCGACCGATGCGAAGATAATTCTTCTTGACGAACCAGCGGCAGGCATGAACCCTCAGGAATCCGAGGAGCTATTGAGCTTTATCAGGGAGCTGAGAGGTAAGGGCTATACCATTATTCTGATTGAGCACGACATGAATGTCGTCATGAACATTTCCGACCGTATCTATGTTATAGACCACGGCAAAAAAATCGCGGAGGGGCTTCCAAAGGAAATTGCCTGCAATCAGCAGGTTATCGAGGCTTATCTGGGAGGTGTGAAAAAAGATGCTAAAGGTTAGCGGCCTGAATACATATTACGGCCACATACACGCTCTTAAGGGCATCGACCTTGAGATAAAAAAGGGGGAGATAGTTTCCCTGATCGGAAGCAACGGAGCGGGCAAGTCAACGACCTTGGGCTCGATAGCCGGACTTGTGCGTTCACAGTCGGGTACGGTCACCTTTCTGGATAATGACATAACAAATATGCCGCCGCACAACATCGTGAAGCTCGGCATCAGCCTTTCGCCTGAGGGGCGAGAGGTATTCCCGGCGCTCACGGTTCATGAGAACCTGAAGCTCGGAGCTTACATAAAAAATGATAAACGCTCCATAGCGGACTCGTATGAACGCGTCTACGAGCTTTTTCCTAGGCTCAAGGAGAGAATTAAGCAGACGGCCGGTACCCTTTCCGGAGGCGAGCAGCAGATGCTTGCCATCGGCAGGGCCCTTATGAGCGAGCCGCAGCTACTCATGCTTGACGAGCCGTCGCTTGGCCTTGCACCCAACCTCGTTCTTCTCGTGTTTGAACTCATTGAATCCATAAACAAGCAGGGGACTACGATTTTGCTTATAGAGCAGAACGCGAGCATGGCGCTGTCGATTTCTCACAGGGCCTATGTACTCGAGACCGGGAAAATAACCATGGAAGGCTTGGCAAAGGATCTTGCCGACGACCCGAGAGTAAGAAAGGCGTATTTGGGAGCATAAAAGTTTAAAATTCCTGCCGGTACATTTAGTAATCGGTTTGAGATGGAGGTTAGGCAATGAAAAAAATCATAAACCAGCCGGGCAACGTAGTTTCCGAACTGCTGGCCGGTATGGCAAAGGCTTATCCCGAGCTTAAGTATACCGAAAAGCTCGAGGTAATATCTAGAAAGGAAAAAAGCAAAAAGGTCGGCATCGTATCCGGAGGAGGCTCCGGCCATGAGCCTGCACACGCAGGCTATGTCGGAAAGGGAATGCTCGATGCCGCTGTGGCCGGTAACGTTTTCTCATCTCCGAGTCCCGACCGCATTATCAAAGGAATTGAAGAAGCAAATTCCGGCGAAGGCGTGCTCCTCATCATAAAGAACTATTCCGGAGACATCATGAACTTCGGAATGGCGAAGGATATGGCGGAGATGGACGGGATACGCGTTGAGAGCGTGGTCGTTAAGGACGATGTTGCGGTTCCCGACAGCACATATTCGACGGGCCGCCGCGGCATAGCGGGCACTGTGTTCGTCCATAAGATTGCCGGTGCGAAGGCCGAGTCCGGAGCTAGCCTTGACGAGGTTAAGGCGGCAGCCGAAAAGGCAATCGCGAACATACGCAGCATGGGCATGGCGATGAGCTCATGCATCCTGCCCGCAGTTGGTAAGCCAGGATTTGAGCTTGGCGAAGACGAGATCGAGATTGGAATGGGCATACACGGCGAGCCGGGCGTTGAACGCACTGGCATTAAGACTGCCGCGGAGACAGCTGAAATTCTCCTCTCTAAAATACTTGCGGATCTCGACTATGCAGGTTCTGAGGTCGCGCTGATGGTAAACGGTCTGGGCTCAACGCCTCTGATGGAGCTTTACATACTCAATAATGAAATTGAGAAGCTGCTAACGGCGAAGGGCATCAAGATATACAAAACCTTCGTAGGAAATTACATGACGGCGCTTGAAATGTCGGGCTGTTCCATTACGCTGATGAAGCTGGACGAAGAGCTCAAGGAGCTTTTAAATTATCCTTGCAATACGCCGGCATTAAAGGTAATCTAAAGGGAGGAATATTAAATGGGTTTCAGGCTCAGCAGCAAGGATTACGCCGAGTATTTAAGGCTCGCGGCTGCTAAGATCCACGAAAACGGAGACTATGTTACAGCTCTCGACTCGGCAACGGGTGATGGAGATCACTGGTCAAATATCAATATGGGCTTTGAAAAGATTGTTGAGGAAATCGGCGAGCTTGAGAAGATGAGTCTCTTTGACGAGTTTAAAAAAATAGGAATGATAATGATGTCGGTTATTGGCGGCTCGTCGGGAGTGCTTTACGGAAGCGCGTATATGGGCGCGGCCAAGGTGCTGAAGGACAAGGAGTTCATTGATAATCAAGCCATGTGCGACGTTCTTGCGGCCATGCTCGAAGCGATAATGACCAGAGGCAATGCACAGCCCGGCTTTAAAACGATGATCGACTGTCTGCACCCCGCCGTTATGTGCTATAAGGACTGCATAGCGCAGGGACTTCCTGAAATGGAAACTCTTTCTCTCGTTAAAAAAGCGGCAGTCGACGGCGCAATGAGCACCGCAAACATGGAGGCTGTCAGAGGCAGAGCCTGCTATCAGGCAAATAAGGGAGTCGGACATCTTGACCCCGGAGCCGTTACAATGTCGTATCAGATTGAAACCTTGATGGATTATATTTCCTCCTCGCTTTAATGCTCAAGCATATTCATGTTTTCTTCAGGGAGGGTTAACATGCTGCTTTTAGAAATCAAGAGCGACGTGGAAAAGTTTGCTCAGGTAATATCGAAAATACTCGAAGTAGAGGTTATGATAGTCGACAGTTACTTAAGGACTATCAGCAATACCTATCGTTATCCCGAAAAGCCCATGCATGTTCACCAGATGTCTATAATCGCACAGGTTATTTCGACGGGTAAAACCATTGCGATTGAGGATAAAAATAATTACGAAACCTGCAAGCTGTGTCGGGACTTCGAAAAATGCGAGATGAAGGGCTTTCTGAGCGTGCCTATAAACTATAAGGAGGAAGTGATAGGCGCCATAGCTCTTATCGTTCCAAAAAATAAAATTGAGCATGTGTTCGGAAACGTAAATAACTCGATAGAATTCTTAGAGCAGATGGCAGACCTTCTCGCCAGCAAAATCCAAAAGGGCGACGACTACAACAATCTCAACAGAATAAAGCATGAGCGAGAGGTCATAATGGATTCCATCGATTACGCCATGGCGTCCATGGACGAGTTGGGATACATTACCTACTACAACAAACGTTTCAAGCAGTATTTCGGCGATAAAACCGATTACCGCGGCATGTTCATCAGAGACGTGATGCCCCACAGATATGTTAACGACTTTCTGACGAACTTTTCTGAGTTTTTTGATCGCCTCATATACTTTGAAAGGGACGACTTGCAGCTATACGGCTTCCTTTCGTGTATGAACATAAATATTAACGGCAGCCGAACCGGGATGCTGCTCATATTTAAGCCGATCAGCGATGTAAATGTCCAGTTAAACGAAATCGGATACAACAACATCAGGACAACCTTCGGCATCCTCGAGGAGGATTTTTCGCCGAAGCGCGTGCTTGAGGAGGCAAAGCGCCTTTCCGTCACGCAAAAAACCGCACTTATCCAGGGTGAGGCAGGCGTCGGAAAGGATCTAATAGCCAAAGCAATGCATTCCTTCTCAAACCGCGCAAAAAACTGCTATGTTACGGTTAACTGCGACAGCATATACAGGGAGCTCCTCGAAGAATCGCTGTTCGGAGATGAGTTGTCAAAGCATACCGTCGGCGGCCTCGGAAAGCTTCAGCTAGCTGATAAGGGAACAATTTATTTCTCTAAAATAGAGCAGATGCCCGTTTATTTGCAAAAAAAGCTGGTTGAAACACTGAAAAGCGGCACGATCCGGAGAGTCGGTATGAGCGAGATCAGGGTTGATGTGCGTATGCTATTTTCAACCAGCGCGGATCTCAAGCAACTAGTTCGCGACGGCCTCTTTGACGAAGAGCTGTATTATCGTATTTCTGAAAATGCAATATACGTTCCGCCGCTGCGTGACGATAAGGAGTCGCTTAAGAGGCTTATCGACAGAAGATTAAAGTTCTATAAGGAAAAGTACAAGAAGTTTACGCTCTCGATCGATCCGAAGGCGATGGACATGCTTGTAGAATACTCCTGGCCGGAAAACAGGAGAGAGCTTGACAGGGTTTTAGACAACATAGTATCGCTAAGCAACGGCAGTGTGGCTGCCTCCGCCCTCGCTCGGTTCGGTATTGGGGAAGAGAACCAGGTTGCTAAGACTTTTCTTATCAGCGATATGGAGAAGGAGAGCATCTCGGCGCTTCTCTCTTCGAATGTGAGCAAGGATGAGATAGCAAGGAGGCTAGGGTTAAGCCGTGCCACACTTTACCGAAAAATAAAAAAATATAATTTATAAATTTAAAGGAGAATTATCATGATTACAAACAATCCTTCCGACAGAGGTCAGCATATAAAGGACCTTAGGGACGCAATTGAGCACAGAGCCACATGGTTTTACTACCTCGTTGAAGAAGCCCAAAAGCGCGGCCTGGGTCTTGATTTCGCTAGAGATGCAATAAAGAGCTGCGGCTGCTTCCACGGCAAGACCAAGTACACACAGACCGAGGACCTTAAGGCCTTCGCATCGGAATTTGTTTCGGACAACGTTAAGAACATATTCGAGATGGACGTGGACGTAAATGACGAAGAGCTGAATATCAAGTTCCACTACTGCCCGCTTGTCGCAGCATGGAAAAAGCTTACTGATGACGAGGAGAAGATTGCGCAGTTTTGCGATATCGCCATGGATGGAGACAGAGGCATAGCAAGCGAATTTGACGCTTTTGAGTTCCACCTTGGCAAGACTATTGCAAAGGGCGATAATATATGCGAAGTCTGCTTTAAGAAAGTAAAATAAGGTTCAGCTAATTTTTTTAACGGCCTTTCCGTGTGACTAATACCGGAGAGGCCGTTTTTTGGCTATTTCGGCTGTTTCCTAAAAAAGTAAAGAAAGCGGCGTGCCGATTTTGTTGAAATATGTATTATTATTGTGCTATACTAAGCAATGGGTTTAAGACAATGCTTTAGTCGGGAGGTTTCATGTTGAAACGCGTTATATCGCTTGTTCTGGCGGCGGTGATACTCCTATCGTTTACGGCGGCAGCATACGCTGCGGCCGGAGGAGCCGAAGACCCGCTTATTTCCCTGACATATCTGAATACCTACATATCGAATCTTCTGACTTTGGGCGGCTCAAAAATTTCCGAAGCTTTCGGCAAATTTGACGCCAAAATCAATAAAAAGCTTGACGATATAAACGCCGTAGTATCAGGCAATACAGAATTTGCTAGCGGATATAAGATGCTATACCTTAAGACCGGCGGAACGGTTTCAATTACGACCGGAGGCAGCGTAAATCTCATTTCAGGCACGATGCGCATCACAGACGTAAACGGGACTGCGATCAATGTATCCGACGGGAAGACTGTGGACGAGGGCAAGCTGATATCAGCAAACAATCGTTACTTCGCTGCGGAAAAATCAAAGATTGTATTAACCGCTTACGATTCGGCTATCGTAACCGTGAACGGCCCGTATTCGTCGACAGAAAGCGGCGCAGCCCCGAGGGACATCAGCTTCAGCGACGTCCCCGGCTTTTGGGCGGAGGATTATATCAATTATCTTGCGATAAACGGGATTGTAAATGGCATGGGAGAGGGCAGGTTTGAGCCTTCATACACGATGACGAGGGCGATGTTTGTAACCATAATCGGAAGGCTTTCCAAGGTAAACACAGCTTCATATACCACAACGCAATTTAATGACGTGGATGTCGGTGCGTGGTATGGGCCATATGTCGCGTGGGCATCCCAGAACGGTATAGTTAACGGCTACGGCGACGGGACTTTTTTGCCTAACGCTTCGATTTCGAGGGAGCAGATGGCTGTAATAATTATGCGGTATGCGCAGTTCTGCGGTGTGAACCTGCAAAATAAAAACCCCCAGGCCGTTTTTTCCGACGATTCATTATTCAGCGCATGGGCAAAGGATTCAGTTTACGGCGCGCAAAGGACAGGACTCATTAACGGAAGGCCGGACAATACCTTTGACCCGAAGGGAACCGCGACGCGCGCGGAGGTCTGCACGGTAATTTACCGTTATATAAAATCGTCAGAGAACACATGAATTACCCTCGGCATAAAATATAGTGAGTCGACAGACTCAAGCTTGCTTGAGGGGGTGTCCTATATGGGAGGCTTCAACTGGTTTGGCGGTGGCGATAATTGCTGCTGGTGGATCATTATAGCTCTTGTTTTCCTTTGCTGCTGCTGCGGCGATAGAAATCACTCGCCGTGCAGATAATAAATAGCGTACAAGAACAATACAATGCCCGGAAATGCTGCAAAACCAAAGTTTTGCAGCATTTTTTAAAGTTTTGTATTGACAAATCCGGATTAATCCATTAAAATCTGGTTAAATACGTTGATGAAGGGGAGTTCGCGTTAAGCTTCTTTCAGAGAGCCGTCGGTTGGTGCAAGACGGTGGAGGCCGCGCCTACGGGTCACTTCGGAGTACGGATCTGAAACATTTCATTGCGTGTAGGATTCTGCGTAAGGCTGCGTTAAAGCCTAGAGCTTGTTTGAGCTTGACGAGAGGGTGCTTTGCACCAATATGGGTGGTACCGCGGGTTTACAGACTCGTCCCAGATTATGGGATGGGTCTTTTTTATTTTTGTGAAAGGAAGTATAAGCATGGAACCTAAAGTTGCCGAAATTGCCGAAAGAGTAAGAAGCGCGCGAGAGGCTATGAATATTTCCGCCGAGGAGATGGGCGAAGCGATCGGGATGACCGCCGAGGAATACCTTAAGTGCGAACAGGGAGCCAAGGATTTTTCATTTATGTTTCTTTATCGCTGCGCCGAGAAATTCGGTATGGATATGATTGAGCTTCTGACGGGCGAAAATCCGCACCTTACAGGTTACAGCATCGTAAGAAACGGAAAGGGCATATCGATGGAGCGCCGCAAGGGCCTTGAGTATCATCACCTCGCGGCCAGCTTTAAGGGCAAGTTCGTTGAACCTTTTTTGGTCAAAGCCCCCTATGTTGAGGAGGACCTTGATAAGCCAATACCGATGAGCATACACGAGGGGCAGGAAATGGACTATATTCTTGAAGGCACATTAAAGTTCATTTACGACGGACACACCGAGATACTTAACGCGGGAGATACGGTCTACTACAATTCCGGGCGCGGTCACGGAATGATAGCTATAGGCGGCAAGCCCTGCACATTTATAGCAATAGTCATGAAAGGCGGAACAGAGAAGTAACCATGAGAAACATAAACCTCAGATATATAGAAGAAACCTACGATAAGGACGGCATTTTGTCCTCGTTCAAGACAAGATGCCCGGAGAACTTCAACTTCGGGTATGATATTGTCGACGATATAGCGATTAACGATCCCGGTCGCCGCGCACTTGTTTGGTGCAATACCAAAGGGGAAGAGCGCAGCTTTACGTTCGCGGATATCAAGCGTTATTCCGACAAAACCGCGAACTACCTCAGTTCGCTCGGAATCAGGAAGGGCGATAAGGTAATCGTCGTGCTGAAGCGGCACTATCAGTTCTGGTTCATAGCGCCCGCCATTCACAAAATGGGAGCGGTTTTGATCCCGGCGACTTTCATGCTTAAAAAGCATGACGCCGAGTACCGTATAAACATGTCCTCCGCATCGGCGGTAATCTGCACCGCAGACGGCGACGTGGCAGACGCATTTGACGAGGCCGAGGCAAACTGCCCGACGCTGAAGACAAAAATTATCGTGGGCGGGAGCCGCAAGGGCTGGTATGACTACAATGCCGACATTGAAGAGCAGCCGGAAAAGTGGGAGCGCGTCGAAACGAAGTCAACCGATCCATTCCTTATATACTTCTCGTCCGGCACCTCGGGCTATCCCAAAATGGTTCTCCACGACTATTCCTATCCCATAGGACACATACTTACGGCGAAGCACTGGCAGTGCGTGGATCCGGAAGGCCTGCACATTTCAATTGCGGACACCGGCTGGGCGAAATGTGCCTGGGGAAAGATTTACGGGCAGTGGATCATGGAGGCCGGCCTGTTTGTATATGACTTTGATAAGTTCGTTCCTGACGAGATACTTTCGCTGATCGGCAAGTATAAGGTCACAACGCTTTGCTGTCCGCCGACGATGTACCGCTTCTTCCTGAGGGAAGACCTGACAAAGTATGATCTGTCCTCGCTCAAGGGCTGCTATATTGCGGGCGAGCCGCTGAATCCCGACGTATTCAACGGCTGGAAGAAGGCTACGGGCATAACTCTTATGGAGGCGTTCGGGCAGACTGAAACGCCGCCCATTATCTGCAATATCCGCGGGATGACTCCACGTCCCGGTTCCGCAGGCAAAGCCTCGCCACAGTTTGACGTAAAGCTACTGGATTCAGACGGACAGCCATGCGAAGTCGGCCAAACCGGCGAGATTGTCGTAAACATGAATCCGAGGCCTATAGGAATAATTATAGAATACTACCGTGACGAAGCCAGAACCGCCGAAGCGATGCGCGACGGCTGGTATCACACAGGAGACACCGCCTGGCAGGATGAGGATGGCTATATCTGGTATGTGGGAAGAAACGACGATATCATCAAGTCCTCCGGCTACCGCATAGGGCCATTTGAAATTGAGAGCGTTCTCCTTCACCATCCTGCGGTATCCGAATGTGCTATTACAGGCGTCCCGGACCCTATACGCGGAGCCGTGGTAAAGGCTACTATCGTATTAAGGGAAGGCGTAGAGCCTTCGGAAGAGCTTAAGCATGAGCTTCAGGAGTATGTCAAGCACGAAACCGCACCGTACAAGTACCCCAGAATAATAGAATTCGTGGACGCCCTTCCGAAAACCGTTAACGGCAAGATCCGCCGCAGCGGGATAAGGGAAAAGGACAACGCAAAATAAAGGAGCATATAACATAAAAGAGGCTGTTTGGCCTCGGAGTGCCGACAAACCCGGTTCATGATTGCGTGAACCGGGTTTGGGCGTAATTATGTTATTTTTGAATAGATCTATCTAAAATAAAGACTATAATTAAATAAAAAATAATAAAAAATTGACAAACCATTATGCGGGATATATAATGATCACCAAAGATAAACGGAGTGTTGCCGTATAATAATATGAGAGGAGTAGTTTGATGCTGACGGCCGTTATCTGGTTTATCTTGGAAAGATTAAAGGAGAGGAGTAATGTAATGCTTATACTTAGATTTGGATTCAGTTAGAGGCGAAACGGAAATAGTATTGGCAAGGATTTGAAGGAACAGATACTGGGTCTTTGGGCATTTTTTACCGCAAAAACGTACTCAAAATAAATTGAATAGGAGGTTTTTTTGTGATAGAAAACAGTACTAAAAACAAAAGTATCTACTCGCCGGGAAATATATTCAATTTTATCTTTTTCAGCATCTTCGGTATCCTCTTGTTCTTTACTCCGATAACAATCAAAGGAACCAACTCCATACCCTTGGACCATCTTATTACATGGATCAATACCGTAATTCCATGGTTTGGCCCCCTGTTTACGCTTATAGTGGCAATAATCGGCGGAATTCTTCCGTGGACCAATAAAAGCTTTAAAAAGGATACCTTGAGTTTTATTATGGCAGTATTAAGATTCCTGGGTATTCCGGTTTGCATAATGGCGTATTTTAAACTCGGCCCGGCGTGGCTGCAGGATCCCGGAATGCTGCCCTTCGTTTGGGAAAAGGTCGTTATTGCGGTTACCATGATTGTGCCGATTGGCTCCATTTTCCTTACGTTTATCATTTGTTATGGCGCGCTTGAGTTTATTGGTGTTCTCGTAAGACCAATCATGCGCCCGTTGTACCATACGCCAGGAAAATCCGCTATCGACGCGGTCGCATCCTTTGTAGGAAGCTTTTCGGTCGCCATCTACCTGACGAACAAGCTGTACGTCGAATCAAAATATACTAAAAGAGAAGCCTTTATAATTATGACCGGCTTCTCGACGGTTTCGGCAACATTTATGATCGTTGTGGCAAAAACCGCGAAGTTTATGAATATCTGGAACTTCTACTTCTGGTCGACGCTCGTGATTTGCTTTTTGGTCACTGCGCTTACGGTAAGACTCTGGCCCATAACCAGAATAGAAAACACATATTACGACGGAGTCGGAAAACCCGAATTGCCACTGGAAGGAAAAAACGTTTTTCAGGCGGCCGTTCAGGAAGGTCTGGAGGCGGCAGCTAAGTCGGGCAATATTTTCAAGGCTATATGGGAAAACCTGGTGGGCGGCATGAAAATGTGCTGGGTATTGACGCCCTGCATGGCCTCGATAGGTTTGCTCGCATTCATGCTTGTCAAAATGACGCCTGTCTTTAATTACATTGGCCTTATCTTCTATCCATTTACATATCTCATACATTTGATCGGAGTTCCGGCGCCGCTGGAGCTCGCCAAGGCTTCGGCTGTCACATTGGGCGAGATGTTTGTTCCCAACGTTCTTGTCGCCGCTCTTCCGGCAGCGTCAAAGTATGTCATAGCCGTTACATCCGTTTCCTGCATACTCTTCTTCGCCGGCTCGATTCCCTGCCTTCTCGCTTCCGAAGTCAAGGAGCCTTTCTGGAAGCTGCTGGTGGTATGGTTTGAACGAACGGTTCTGTCGATTATACTGGCAGGAATAGTAGCTGCAATTTATTTCCATTAATCTCGGACTTTAAGATTAACATAATGTCCTCAAAAATAACCGCGGCACAACGGGCCGCGGTTATTTTTTAAGACAAAGAGCATTATTTAATATTTTTAATATCATATTTACCCAAAATTCATTTAATACTGACATGGACAACCATATATAAAATATGTATAATAAATTGAGGTAGTTTGTGTTAAGAATAAGAAAAATGCCATTTTGTTATGGATGTTTTATGGAGGGCATTGAATGAGTGTTTTGATGGTGTTTTCGCTTCTGGGCGGATTGGGTATGTTCCTTTACGGCATGAAAATGATGTCGGACGGACTTGAGGCCGTAGCCGGCGATCGTATGCGGCGGGTGCTTGAGGTGCTTACGAACAAACGCATTGCGGCTGTCGGTGTGGGAGCTGCGGTAACATGTATTATACAGAGCTCGTCCGCCACAACCGTAATGGTAGTAGGTTTTGTAAACGCAGGGCTCATGACTCTGCTTCAGGCCACAGGCGTTATAATGGGAGCGAATATTGGTACTACGATTACTGCCCAACTCATCGCTTTCAAGCTTTCCGACATTGCGCCACTCATCCTCTTTATCGGCATGATAATGACCGTGTTTATAAAGAAAAGGAAGTATTCTAGGATAGGCGATATTATACTCGGGTTCGGCATACTGTTTGTCGGGCTCAGCCTTATGTCTACAGCCATGGTTCCGCTGCAGAATGATGTTGCTTTCAGAAATTTCCTCATAAGCTTTAAAAGCCCGATAGTCGGAGTATTTGTCGGCACTGCGTTTACGGCGATCATTCAAAGCTCTTCAGCGTCCGTAGGCATATTGCAGGCCTTCGCCATGCTCGGACTGATAGATCTGAATTCCGCGGTCTATGTCATACTTGGGCAGAACATTGGCACATGCGTCACCGCCATACTAGCATCCATAGGCACATGTTCGAACTCAAAGCGAGCCGCCGGTATCCATCTTATGTTCAACATTATCGGCACTATAATATATTTGGCGGTGCTGGCGGTATTCCCGCAGATCATCACCTGGCTGCAGTCACTGTCGCCCGATAATATTTCCAGGCAAATCGCCAATTTCCATACATTATTCAACGTTTCGGTAACTCTTATACTTTTCCCGTTTGCCAACCAGATGGTAAGGCTTGTTACTCTTATAATACCGGAGAAAAAGGAAGAGGGCATGGTAGAAAAGAAGCTGGTTTATCTGGATGAGAGGATTGCTCAGACGCCAGCTATCGCGCTCTCTCAGACCCTTAAGGAGCTTAAGCGCATGGGCGTCGCCGCGTATGACAATCTCTCGCTTTCCCTTGAATCGTTTTTCGAGCTTAACGAACAGAAGGCGCAAAAGGTTATGGTCATTGAGGATACGATAGACTTTTTGAGTTCCAATATTACAAACTATCTTATTGATTTCAGAGGTATGGAGCTTTCCGACAGCGACCTTAAGATAATGGGAAGCCTGCATCATGTTATTATCGATATGGAGCGAATAGGCGACTTTGCGGAAAATATCGCCGAGTATTCCATAACGCTTGCGGACAACAGGGAAAAGCTGTCTCCAGAGGCGCAGCAGGAGCTGATGCTTATGGCGGAAAAGACCAAAAAGGTTTTAAGCGAGAGCCTTGATATCTTTGAAACGAGGGATAAAAGCAAGCTTGAAGAAATTGAAAAGCTTGAGCAGGAAGTGGATGATATGCAACGGGCATACATCAATAATCATATTCATAGACTTCAGGAGGAGCTCTGCAACCCCCATTCGGGTGTAGTTTTCACAAATATGGTTTCTACGCTTGAAAGAATTTCGGATCACGCGGTTAATATTGCTTATTCCGTAGACGTCGAATAGCTTCGGTAAACATAAAAAGAAAGACTCTGCCTTTAACGGAGAGTCTTTTATTTTTTTATTCGTTTTTCAGAGCTTTTATAATCTCCAGAATTACCTTATCCTTGTCGCTAAGGTCAATATCGTTTTCAACAACTATAAAGCGGCTTAAAATTTCGGTTATCGCCGCGGTATGCGTTATTGATACATATTCGTTATAAATCACTATCGCACAGGCAATCTTTTCGGTTTCGGAAACGGTATTGTCCTGCAGTATCTTTTTAAGCTGCTT
>JAJUHS010000133.1 GCA_029267755.1 Clostridiales bacterium | reverse complement strand
GCATGCAATCCATATTTAAAGTGTTGGCAGTTGCATTTGAAATGCTTCCTGAACGGATAATAGTCATAACAGCACCGAGTCCAACACCTATGCCGGTTATAATGAAAGCCCAGAGCAAATATCGCCCCGTGTATAATCCGGCTTGCGAAGCGCATGTTTCGTTTGAGCCGATAAAACGAACCGACCTCCCGATACTTGTAAAGTGAAATATCACTGCGCAGAGAACAAAGAATACCACAAAGGCAATATACGTAAAATTCACTTTTTGAAGTGCTAAGGTAGTTTTAAAGGGAATCGACAAGGTGCCTGC
This sequence comes from Clostridiales bacterium, assembly GCA_029267755.1. Classification (GTDB taxonomy): domain Bacteria; phylum Bacillota; class Clostridia; order Oscillospirales; family Oscillospiraceae; genus DUPK01. The sequence goes on along the minus strand of JAJUHS010000133.1, from coordinate 4,522 downwards.
ACCGAGAATTGTCTGCTGAAGTGCGGAAAGCATAACCAGCATTACGATAGATACAAACATAACACGAACTTTAAATATTGTGCTGAACATAGTCATAATGACCATCAGAACTACGCCCAAAACAACAGCGGTAACCATCATAAGCATTACCGATTGTGTGGAAAGGAAAATCTCTGCGGCAAGTGTGGCAACCAGAGCCGTACTTGCCCCCATTGCAATATTGACGTTTCCTGTGGCAAAAATAAACACAGCGCCGGTTGCGACCGTACCAGTAATGATAGCCTGATCGACAATCATCTTAATATTATTAGGAGTGCTGAACTTCCCATTGGTCGCAACCGAGAAAAATATATAAAGAACTATCAGAATCAGGAATGGTAAAGCACGAGATGTCCAGCGGCTCTCAAAAATTTTTGCAAGTTTTCTTTTCATCGCCAGCTCCTCCTATAACATGTGCATGATGAGCTTATGTTCATCAAATACTTCATTACGCTTTATCTCGTAAGAAATCTCACCCTTTTTCATAATAACGATGCGATCACTCATTCCAATAAGCTCCGGTAATTCTTCGCTTATTAAAACAATTGATTTTCCGGCCTTTTTCATCTCATAGATGAGCTTGTACATTGCAGCCTTCACTCCGATGTCCACGCCGCGTGTTGGGCAATCCATAATCAGGATGTCAGCATCTGCCGCAATCCATTTGCCAAATGCAACCTTCTGTTTGTTACCGCCTGATAAGGTGTTTACGGTGTAGTACTGTGAAGCACACTTTATTGATAGGTCATTTATCTGATTATCAACATATTTCTTCTCTTTTTTGAACGAAATTATCGGCCCAAAAACTCGGTTGAGCTTATATCCCGTACTTGCGATGTTTTCTCTTATTGTCGCAGTCATACTGAGAGATTCTCTGTCACGATTTTTCGAAATATAACCCATTTTATTTGCAATCGCGATTTTTGAAGAGCTGATTATTGTGCCGTTCGCCAAGCGCACTTGCCCATCCAATATTTTCTCAATTCCAAACAAAGCCCGACCCAAGGTGTGCATACCGCAGTCAGATATGCCGCCAATTCCAAGAATCTCACCTTTATGCAGTTCAATATCAAAGCAAAGCAAATCGCTTAGTGTTGTTATACAATCAGCCTTTAAAACAATCTCATTAGAATATCCATCCATGTCCGCCCGATAGTAATCGCCCTTGATTTCTCGACCAACCATCATCTTTTTAATGGTGTCTGCATTAAAATCACTTTTTTCTAGCGTGCCAACCATATCTCCGTCACGCAAAACTACCAGAACGTCGCATTGTTCCATAACCTCTTCAAGATCATGGCTGATAAAAAGAACGGTACCACCGTTTTCTGTCAGCTCCTTCATAAGCCTATACAGCAACATACGTCCTGTTTGAGATAGAGATGTAGTCGTTTCATCTACGATAAAAATCTTAGGTTTCCAATAAAGTGCTTTTGCTATCTCAACAATCTTTCGAGCTTGCATGTCAAGGGAATCGATCATTGCTTCAGCTCTTATTCCCTCAACCCCCAAAAATTCCAATAGTTTTTGTGCCTCTGCAAACATTTTTGAGCGGCTGACAAAAGAACCCTTTGAAAACATTTTTTCGTGTCCAAGAAAAATATTTTCCGCAACCGTTATGTTTGGAATCGTTCCTGCTTCCTGAACAATTATACTGACTCCGTTCTTTTGAGCCATAAGCGCGCTGGTTGGATTCCATAGCTCACCCTCAATGTACATTTCGCCGCTGGATGCCGTATTGATTCCGGCAACGATGGACGAAAGTGTCGACTTTCCGCTTCCGTTCTCACCAATCAGACCGCAAACAACTCCTCTTTTCACGGTGAGTGATATGTCCTTAAGCGCCAGGGTTGCACCATAATTTTTGCTCAAATGCCGCACTTCTAACAGCGGCTCGTTTTTGCTAATAACATTGTTGGCCATCATCCGCACTACCCCTTAAAATTAACAGAATATTAATTCTGCAAATAGTCAATCTCATGCTATGAATAAAGTATAGCGAAAAAAAATCTTTCTTGATAGAATATTTATAAGATAAGCAGTATAAATCTCAACAATGTTTTTGGATTCAATATTAAATTCTGTGAACATTGTACAAGCGGCCTATAATTATATGTTTAATCATACAGTTCAAAACTTAAGACGGGGTGAATTACCGCCTTTCATTTTTTCGGTACTACATTAATCGCTCCAAACCGGTTATATATCAACGGTTTTATTCGATTTCCGTGTAAAATACTGTACCGATTATCCGGCGGTTTTTCGTGTAGACAACACAATGCCGGAAAGCAAAGCTTAGCCTTTTGCGGTTATCTCCGCATAGGAGCAGAGCACACCGTCACGCTGGACAGAAACCTTGTCCGCCGAGCCGACCTGTTTGATGTACCGTTTGACGATAACATCGCAGAATTTTTCATCAAGCTCAATGGTATAACAGGAGCGGTCGGTTTGTTCGCAGGCAATCAGTGTCGAACCGCTGCCGCCAAAGGGGTCGAGTACCAGCGTGTTGCTCATGCTGCTGTTCATAATAGGGTATGCCAAAAGCGGGATCGGCTTCATGGTCGGGTGGTCGCCGTTTTTCTTAGGCTTATCGAACTCCCAGATGGTAGTTTCCTTGCGCCCGGTGTACCACTGATGTTTTCCGTTTTTCTTCCAGCCGTAAAGGACCGGCTCATGCTGCCACTGGTATGGAGAGCGGCCCAAAACCAGCGAATTCTTCTTCCAGATGCAGCAGCCGGACAGATAAAAACCGGCATCCGAAAAGGCTCTTCTGAAATTAAGCCCCTCGGTGTCGGCATGAAAAACATAAATGCTGGCGTCGTCCGCCATGACCGCTTCAGTGTTCTGAAAAGCGGCAAGCAGGAAGCTATAGAAGGCGTCGTTTGCCATATTGTCGTTCTTGATTTTTCCTGCGCTGCATTCGTAGTTGACGTTGTAGGGCGGGTCGGTGATCACGAGATTTGCGAGCTTTCCGTCCATCAGATTGGTGAAGGTGTCAGCCTTGGTACTGTCTCCGCAGACCAGCCGATGCCGCCCGAGCGTCCAGACATCACCGAGCTTGGTGATCGGCGGCTCCTTCAGCTCTGCGTCTACATCAAAATCGTCGTCTTTTACATTCTCCGCTGCGCACATCAGTTTGTTCAGTTCCACTTCGTCGAAGCCCAGAAGAGATATGTCAAAGTCGGCGCCTTGAAGTTCTGCCAGTTCAACTGAAAGCATTTCGGCATCCCAGCCTGCGTTCATGGCCAGTCGGTTGTCGGCGATTATGTATGCCCGTTTCTGCGCTTCGGTCAGATGCTCGACAAATACACAGGGCACTTCCGCAATGCCTTCCTCTTTGGCGGCAAGGACGCGGCCGTGCCCTGCGATGATATTAAGGTCTTTATCCACGATTACCGGATTAACGAAACCGAACTCACGAAGGCTGGAACGGAGCTGAAGTATTTGCTCCTTGCTGTGCGTTCTCGCGTTTCGCGCATACGGCACAAGCCGGTCTATATTGACTTTTTCCAGACGATCTGTCGTGTTCATTAACGTCACCGTCCTTTTCTGCCCGACAGAAGGGCTTCCATTATATCGTCCTGCGGGTTGCCCACAAAGGCCGTTGTACAGTTTTGCTTAACAATGTCAAAGATCTCATACCAGAGCAGGTTTGCCTGCTTCTGAAACGACTGGCTCATCTGCACGAACGGACTCGAAATAGCGCCGCCGGTTGTCGGGTGTTTTCCTAAAAGGCCATACAGGCTGATGGCTTCTTCGCACTGGATGTATCGTGTAAACGCCTGGGAGTAGGCTTCAATCAGGCGAGGATTAACGAATTTCTCACACCCGCGCTCCCTGAGCCAGTGCCAGGTTTCTTTAAAAAGCAGGTCTGCTCCCAGCGGCTTGCCGTCCTTTTGCCTTGCGCTGAGGTAATCGCTCGGCGCCGGCATATCTTCGCCATGCAGGTCAGAGGCTCCGTCTAAATCCTGCGCTTCCAGTATTGATTCGGGACGCAAATCCTGCGCTTCAAGTATTTTTGCGGATTTGCCCTTTATTATTTTTTCAGCCAGGGGCTCCGGCTTATCTCCCGCACGCACACGGCGGCCGCCCCTGTTGGTTCCGTCTTTTGCCACGCGTCGTCACCTCCCTTCGCGGCCGGGGTTAATCACCCGTTTGAACCGGAATTTTTACGCGCGTGACCCCACGCCCGTTGTTTTTACAACAATCTGTAGAGATTTTGACCGCCCCAGTCGCACGATTGTTATAACAATATTGTGCGATTTGTATTGACATATTCGCGCTGTTTGCGTATAATAATATTGGGAAATGAAATAATAATATTTGTACAAGGAGGTTTCCACCATGCAAATAACCGCGACTGAGTTCAAGAACAACATCGGCAAGTATCTCTCCCTTGCGTCCAATGAGGACATATATATCACCAAAAACGGCAAAAGCATCGCCAAGCTTACAAACACCAAACAGGACAAGGTCGAAATGG
>JAJUHS010000084.1 GCA_029267755.1 Clostridiales bacterium | reverse complement strand
CCGCTATTGTAATAATGCTTATCTGATATGTGCAAGCGCTTGCTTGCCATACAAAAAAGACAACCGGAGCTTTGCACGCTCCGGTTGATACGCTTTTATTAGGCATTTAAAGCATATAGCTTTTCGCCGCACATGGATTGATTGGCTGTCAGTTTTCAAAGGCCAGATTGAGCTCCACAGGCAGCCCGTCCGCCAGAAGCTCGACGCAGAGTATCTGATCGGAGGCCATCTTAGCCGAAACATTTTTTCCCTGAAGCAGGGTCGGCGTCGAAATGTCTATTCTTATCCCAAGGTTTGAAAAATAGGTTGCGGCGGTCGCCGTAAGCATATTTGTCAGCTCGGACAGGGCGCTTCCCGCCATATCGTCGAACTCCTCAACCGGTTCGCCCATCATCATAATCGAAGCGATTTTCATGGCGTCCTCGGTGTTCAGCATATATACGACGTTGCCCCTGATATCGCCCACAATTCCGAGAACGATCAGAACGCCGGAACCAGTCACTTCCCTGTTTTTGACGCTCAGCTTGCCGATCTGCATATTATTGAAGCCAAGCTGGGGCATTACCGAGTTGAAGGAGTCTACAAACGGATTTACGCGATTTACATCCATGCCGAGTCCCCCTTTGTAAAGCCTACGTTAAGAAGCAGCTCTCCGAAGGCAGAATCGCCGACCGCGGTTTTTGTTGTGAAGTTCGGGGGGGAAATAAGAACGGAGTCTCCGGACAGGATCGAAGGGGGAGATACACGCAAGCCAAGGGCCTTATTTTTTTTGTTCAGGATAGAGCAGGCGTTTCCGGCGATAATGTTTGAAAACTCGGCGAGCGCCGCCACAACCTCGTCGTTGCCATTCGGTTCTCTTCTGAATACCGATGTCGCTATATTGTGTGCCGTTTCCTTGGATAAGTCGAGCAGCATGCGTCCGCTGAACTTGCCGATTACCCCGATAATGACCGCTATGCCGGCGGATTCGTGCTCTCCGACTGACGTATATTCGTTCTTATATGTAAGGAGGGTTTTGGTCATTTTGTTGAGGCCGTCTATAAGAGCTTCCTTAAAAACAGGGAAATATTCATCCTGCAGGAATTTGAAAAGCTCCTCTGTAGCCGTCAGCCTGTTGATTACCATAATAAGCTCGTCAGCGTCGAAGGGCTTTTGTATGTAAGCGGATACCTTGTTTTTCTTCGCGTTGTTTACAATTTCCTCGTCCATCATGGAACTGATGACGATAACCTTGATGTTTTCGTCTATTTCGTGAATCGCGCGCGTACATTCAAGCCCATCGGTGCCGGGCAAAGTCATGTCCATTGTAACCAGCGTTGGCCTTTTTTCCCTGACTACCGCTTTCACCTCGTCAAGATTGCCAGCGTCGCCTACGACCTCAAAGCCGTTGTTTTCAAGTATGTTTCTTATAAACGCCACAGAGAATGCCGAGTCGTCAACTATAACTATTCTGATATCTTCCATAAAATCAAAACCCTCTTTCCGATTGAGAATATTTACAATAATAGATATCGGAGCTTTTTTGAAGTTCTAAAGTGGATTTGCAAAAAATGTCGAGGACATAGGCGAAGCGGATTCAAAAAAACAAACTTTTTTGCCAATTGCCAATATCATAAAATCGGACAACCGATAATAGAATGTCATCGGACCCAAGAATATCTGAATACAAGAGGTTCTGCTTATGGACGTAAACCTTATCTTTAAAATTGCCGGCGTAGGCATACTCGTGGCGGTGCTCAACATCCTGCTGGACAAATCGGGGAGAAGCGAACAGGCGCTTATGGTAACGCTCGGGGGGCTCATTGTTGTACTGCTTGTCATAGTACGCGAGATCAGCGGCCTTTTCGGGGTAATTAAGTCGCTGTTCGGGTTCTAGCCATGGATATGGTTATAAAAGCTGCGGCAATCGGCATTTCCGGCGCCGCGCTCGCGCTGCTTCTGAAAAAGACCATGCCGGAGATGGCATTTCTGCTGTCTTGCGCCACGGCGGCAGCAATACTGCTGCTTGCGCTTAACAAGTACCTCGGCATAAGCGAATTTATGGGCGAGCTCGTCAGCGCCTCGGGACTCTCGTCGGCCGTGGTGTCGCCGGTGGTAAAGACTGTAGGCATAGGCCTCATAACAAAGCTGTCGTCGGACGTCTGCAAGGACGCGGGGCAGAGTACCGCAGGCACGGTTGTGGAAACTGCGGGTACAATAGCGGGGGTGACGGTGGCTCTGCCGCTAATGAAAACGGTTTTCGGAATGATAAACTCCCTGATTTGAGCCTGCCATAACATACATAGGATTGGAAGAAACGATATGAGGAAACTGCTGATAATCGCCGTTCTTGTCCTGCTCATACTGCCGACATGCGCGAGGGCGGAGGAGGATGTGACGGGAAATCAAATGGCGGAGCTGGAAATAGACGAACTTAAGGATTCGCTGAAGGGCGACGCCGCCGATATTCTGGAGGACACCGAAGTCAAGGACGGGGCGAACTTCTCGGCGGGAATAAAAAAGATAATAGCGTTTGCCGGGGAGCATCTCGGCGGCATACTGAGGAAGGGTGTAACCAGCGCGGCCATTATTATCGTCATTGCTATACTGACAAGCCTTTCCGAAACCCTATATGACGGTTTCGCCTCCGGTTCTGCTCCAAGCTTCATACCGCTTGTAGGGACCATCGCAATATCGGCGGTGGCGGTCGGCGACGTCGGTTCCTTTCTTAAGCTCGGAAGCGATACCGTGGCCCAACTGAGCACGTTCTCAAAAGCGCTTTTGCCAACGCTAACCGCGGCGGCGGCGGCAAGCGGAGCCGCAACCTCGGCGGCGGCAAAGTACGCCGCCACGGCGCTGTTTTTGGATATACTCATAACCATATCCGAAAGGGCGCTGGTACCGCTTATATTCGCCTATACCGCGGCGGTAATAGCAAACGCCGCCATAGGCGGCGAGGGGCTGGCAGGGGCGGTGAACGTCCTTAAATGGATAGCGGTTACGGTTCTTACCGGCATAGTCCTTTTTTTTGTAGCGTATATTACGGTCACGGGAGTAATCAGCGGCACCGCAGACGCGGTGACCGCAAGGGTTGCGAAAACCGCTATATCGACCGTGCTGCCTGTGGTCGGGGGAATAATCTCCGACGCGGCCTCAACGATAATCGCCGGCGCGGGAATGGTAAGAAACGCTGTCGGCATATTCGGGCTGCTTGCGGTCGCGGCTATATGCGTGGTGCCGTTTCTCAACCTTGCTGTGCAGTACCTTTGCTACAAGTTTGCGGCGGGTATAACGGCCGCTCTCGCGGGCGGCCGCATCGCAAAGCTTATAGGCGGCATCGGCACGGCCTTCGGCATGATGCTGGGGGTGACGGGCAGCACCGTCGTACTGCTGTACTTCAGCATTGTTTCGCTCATAAAGGCGGTGAGCGGATGATTGGCTTTATAAAGAGCTGGATAATCGGGCTCGCGGCGGCGTCAATTATAGCGGCGGTTCTTATTGCCATTTCACCGGCGGGCAAGACAAGGAAGGTTACGGCCTTCGCTTCCGGATTTCTAATCGTAGCGGCTTTGATAAAACCAGTCATAAGCTTCGATTTTTCAACTTTTTCATCCGCGGTCATGCAGTACGGCGTCATGGGCGAGGAGTACGCCGGCCTGCTTGAAAAAGAAAACGGCAGAATGCTGACAGCTATCATAGAGGAGCGGTCAAGCGCATATATATCGGACAAAGCGGTAAGTTTGGGGATGAAAAAAGTTAGCGTCAGGGTGAAAACCAGGAAAGGGGATGGGGACTATCCGTATCCGTACGAGGTCTATATAAGTGCGGAGTGTTCGGATGCGCAAAGACAGAGTCTTTCAAATTACCTGGAGAGCGAATTCGGAGTGCCGGTAAACAGGCAGTATTGGAGCGGCGCAGATGGAGATTAAGGATTTCAAGGAAAAATCAAAGGGGCTTTTTTCGGGGCTCGGAAAAAACAAGAAGAACAAGTACATAGCGGCCGCGCTTTTTCTCGGCGTCGCGCTCCTGCTTATCCCGACGGGCGGCTCCGAAAACAAGAACAGAAGCGAGGGGCTGAGCGAACCGTATTTTTCGCTTGCCGAGCAGGAAAAACGCATAGAAGAGGTGCTGTCCCGAATTTCGGGTGCGGGTCAGGTCGAAGTGGTGCTGACGCTGAAAAGCGGAATGGAAAGAATCCTTGCGGAAAACGAGGAAAAGTCGGACTCCGGCGGTAAGGTTTCTCACGTTACCATACAGACCGGCTCCGGTACGGAAACGGTTACGCTGCGGTACATATACCCTGTTTATCAGGGCGCGCTGGTGGTATGCAAGGGGGCCGGAAACCCCAACGTAAGGCTGGAAATAACGCAGGCGGTCGCGGCGCTTACGGGGCTTACGACAGACAAAATAACGGTAACAAAAATGAATTAGGAGGAGCGGCAGTGAAAGTTTTTAAGAGGAACGCGATTATTCTGACGATGATAGTCTTTGTATGCGCGGCAATTTATCTTAACTGGGCGTACAATAAGACGGACAAAAGCGTAAGCGCCGTGCCAACGGCGGCTACAAACGCAGACAAGAACATAGATAAAAACGGCGACGGCGGGCTCTATTACACCAAGGCCGGTTCGGACGTATCCGACTACTTCTCGGCCGTACGCCTCGAGAGGAAGCAGGCTCGGGACAGCGCGATGAGCACCCTGAATACGGCGGTCGAAACGATGAGCATTTCCCAGCAGGCTCGGGACAACGCGGTGGCAAAGATTTCCGACCTGACCGAGACGGCCCTCCGCGAGAGCGAGATTGAGAGCATGATAAAGGCCAAGGGCTTCAGCGACTGTGTGGTTTTTCTTAAGGATGACACCGTATTCGTAACCGTCGCGCCGCCGAAGGACGGGCTGAACGATTCTGCCGTTGCGCAGATAGCCGACATAGTTGTTCAGGAAACCCAAATGACTCTCGACCAGATCAGAATAAAGGAAGTTAAATAATTTTGAGGGGGATAACCGATATCCCCCTTTAGACTTTTTAATAAGGTCTATTGATGTTTACAGACAATTGTGGTAATATGAGGCAAAATATTTAGGAGGCAATATGGTGAGCGAGGAGCTAAAGAAGAAACTTCGTGAGTTAGCCGCACAGGTAGAACGCAAAAAGAAGATTGAAGCGATGCTTGAGTGCCTCCGCGGCGAGGAACGCGAGCTCTTGGAGCATACAGAGGAACTGAAAGCCATGCTTTCCGCGGAGGAAGCCGATGTGGAGCGGCTTTCAAAGACAACCATTACATCTCTTCTCTATTCCGTCCTCGGCAGGAAGGACGCTATGCTTGACAAGGAACAAAGGGAAGCCTGCGCAGCTAAGCTTAAATATGACGCTGCGATGGGCCTTTTGGAGGACTGCCGCGCGCGCATCGACGCCCTTTCGCGAGAAAGAGAACTGATTTCCGACTGTGAGGGGCGGTTTAAAGAAGTTGAAAGTAAGCTTGTTCAGCTGCTGGGAGAAGACTTACGCTATGCTGAGCCGATTTGCAGATTTCAGCGAGGTCTTGGCGAGGCGGACAGCAAAATCCATGAGATAGACGAAGCGATAGCGGCAGGTAAAGATGTCGTAAGATTACTTGAAAGCATCGAGGACAGCCTTAACCGCGCAGAGAAGTGGTCCTGCTTTGACATCTTCGGCGGAGGGATTATCTCAGATTTGGAAAAGCATTCGCACCTTGATGTGGCACAGGCAGACGCTGAGCTTATGCAGGCACTGATGAGCCGCTTTCGTACAGAGCTTGCGGACGTACGCATAAATCCTGAACTCGGCACGATAAACATAGACGGTTTCCTTAGGTTTGCCGACTTCTTTTTCGACGGCTTCTTTGCGGATTTATCCGTTATGCAGCACATAGAGGAATCAATTGAGAGCGTAAGCAATTTGCACGCTCAGGTCGACGGAGCTTTAAGCAAGCTTGAATCCATGAGGAAGCTTCGATTAGGCGAGAAGGCGGAGTTGGAACGGAAAATGTCGGAATATCTGACAAACGCATAGCAGGCAAATTGGCTGCACCCTGCGGACTTTATGAACATATTTGGGCTTTTTTGCTTCTCGGCCGTATCCCGGCATAAATTCTCAAAATTTTCTTTATTTTTTCCGTAAATTGTGGTACACTAAAACCGCAGTGAAAGGAGTGTTCCCAATGGGTGAAAATAAGGAATATGTAACGCAGAACGTTGAGAAGGGCAGCATAAACATTTCCGAGGACGTGATTGCGATAATCGCGGCCGCCGCGGTTTCCGAGGTGAACGGAGTCGATGGGGTGCCGGCATCTCTTGGAAACGAATTTGCCGGTCTGCTTAGCAAGAAGGCGTCCACAAAAGGCATTAAGATCCAGATAACGGATAATACTATAATCATAGACGCATATATAATAATCCGCTACGGCTTCGTGATAAGCGAGGTGGCCAAGGAGGTTCAGAACTCGGTCGCGACGGCGATCGAGTCTACAACGGGGCTTTCGGTCAGAGAGGTAAATGTGCATGTTTCCGGCGTGGCCTTCGATAAGGATAAATAAGAAATAAGCGAAAAATTAAACCCCTTGTTTTGCAGGGGGTTTATTTGCGTATAATTATTGGCATTGGCTTGCTGTGCCCCTCGCTGGGGGCAAAATTAAAAAATGGGGTGTGTCCTTTGAAAAGAAGCACGGCGAGAGAAATTGCCGTCCACATATCGTTCGAAATGGCTGTAAACGACCTGCCCGCCGACGAGCTCCTGAATGACTTTTTCGATAGGGAGCATTATGAGACTCTGGCGGGCGAGGACGAGATATACTCTGAGTTCCCCAATAAAAAGCAGATGGAGTATATTAGACGGCTTTCCCGCGGCGTAACCGAGCATGCGGCGGAGCTTGACATGTATATCGAAAAGTACGCCAAGGACTGGAAAGTCGCAAGGATTTCGCGCGTGGCCTCGGCAATCATGCGGGTTGCAATGTTCGAGGTTCTCTACATGCAGGAAATACCCAACAAGGTTGCTGTGAACGAAGCGGTCGAGCTTGCAAAAAAGTATGAGGAAAAGGAGACTGTATCATTCATCAACGGCGTTCTCGGAACATTTGTGAGAAAGGAGCTGATGCCAGATGAGTAAGATATGTCTTGCGTTCGATACCAGCAACTATACGACCAGCGCCGCATGGTACGACGGGGAGTGCGGCCGTAACGAGGGAAGGCTGCTTGATGTTCCGGAAGGGCAGCTCGGACTGCGGCAGAGCGAGGCGCTGTTCGCGCATATTAAGCGTCTGCCCGAGGTTGCGGAAAGACTCAAGCTAACGAAAAAGGACGAAATTGTGGTGATGGGGGCAGCCTCGAAGCCGAGGGAGGGCGAGGATTCATATATGCCCTGCTTCCTTGCGGGGCTGTCACAGGGCAGCACGATGGCGATGGCGCTCGACGTGCCGTTTTTTGCGTTTTCACATCAGCAGGGGCATATAGCAGCCGCGGCCTGGTCCGCCGGCAGAATGGATCTGCTTGATAAAAAGCACCTCTCATGGCATATTTCCGGCGGCACAACCGAGCTTTTGCTTGTCGAGCCGCAAAACAAAAGCGTATCCTGCAAGATAATAGGCGGTACGACCGACCTTGCCGCAGGACAGCTTATAGACAGGGCCGGAGGCGTTCTCGGGCTCCGGTTCCCTTCGGGGCGCGAGCTTGAGCAGCTTTCGCGCGGGGCGGTCAAAAAGGACTTCTTCACTCCTAAGGTAAACGGGCTCGAATTCTCACTCTCGGGAATAGAAAACAAGGTGCGGGATTACTACTTTGATACAGAGAGCCGCGAGGACACGGCCTACTATGCCATACGTTCGATAATTTCGGCTATAGAAGGCGCGACAAAAAATGCAAAGGAGCAGTACGGTGACCTTCCCGTGCTTTTCGCGGGCGGAGTATCTTCAAACCTGCTGCTTCGCGAAATAGTTCCGGGAATATATTCCGAGCCTAGGTATTCGTCAGACAACGCTATCGGCATTGCCATACTCGCTTACAGGCAGGTATTTGGATGAACTCGAAGATTTACGGAGTAACAGAGCTTAACAACAGAATAAAAGCCATACTTGATTCGGACAGGGAGCTCGCCTCGGTTTTTGTACGGGGCGAGCTGTCAAACTATAAGATATACCCTTCGGGGCATCACTATTTCACAATGAAGGATCAGGAGGGCACGCTCCGCGCCGTAATGTTTAAGTATGACGCGGCAAAGCTTCGCTTTAAGCCTGAAAACGGCATGAAGGTGATCGCACTTGGGCGCGTTACGGTGTTTCCCCGCGACGGGCAGTATCAGCTTTACTGCGCGGAGCTTTCGCCAGACGGCGTCGGAGACCTGCACGTTGCCTTTGAGCAGCTTAGGGACAGGCTCCTTAAGGAAGGGCTTTTTGATAAGAAGCATAAAAAACCCCTGCCCAAGTACCCGGAGAGGATAGCGGTCGTAACCTCGTCTGCGGGAGCCGCGGTCAGGGATATAATAAGGGTGCTCGGCAAGCGCTTTCCCAGCGCGAAGGTTATCGTCCTGCCGGTGAGGGTTCAGGGGGCTGAGGCCCCGCCCGAAATAGTGGGCGCGATAAGGTATGCAAATAAGTACAAGGTCGCCGACGTTATAATCGCCGGACGAGGCGGAGGCTCTATTGAGGATTTATGGGCGTTTAACGATGAGCGAGTCGCCCGCGCGATATTCGACTCCGAAATACCAGTCATTTCGGCGGTGGGGCACGAGCCGGACGTTACGATTTCGGACTATGTCGCGGACCTCCGAGCGGCTACGCCGTCAAACGCCGCAGAGCTTGCGGTGCCAGACTCGGCGGAGCTCAGGGAGGCGCTGCTCAGTATGCAGATACGAGCATCACACGCTCTGAACAGGGGAATCGGCCTAAGACGGGACAGACTGACAACACTCGCGGAAAAGCGCGTACTTAAAAGCCCTCTTAACTATATTGAGGACAGGCGGGTGCTGCTTGACCATGTTCAGAAGCACTTTATTGCCGCTTCGCAAAGGTTCGTGGCGGTTAAAAAAGAAAGCTACATACGCCTTGCCGCGTCGCTTGACGCAATGAGCCCGCTTAAGGTGCTCGGCAGGGGGTATTCGCTTGTGCAAAAAGATGACGGAAGTATCGTAAAAGCATCCTCAGACGTTCAAAAGGGCGATATAATTAAGCTGCGCCTTCAAAAAGGCGCGCTGAACTGCGAAGTGAAGGAGAGACTTGAGTGATGGCTGGAAAGATGAACTTTGAAAAGTCTATGGCTAGACTTGAGGAAATAGTTGCGCTATTGGAGCGTGGCGACGCTCCGCTCGAAAGCTCGCTTGCGCTGTTTGAGGAGGGCACGGCGCTCATTAGGAGCTGCGGCGCCTTCCTTGACGAGGCCGAGCAGAAGGTCGTAAAACTGATGAAGGGCGAGGATGGCAAGCCGGTCGAGCTGCCGTTCGACGCGGCTGAGTAAAATGCGGAAAATATACAAAGGTTATAAAGAACTGGTTGAGAAAAGGCT
>JAJUHS010000118.1 GCA_029267755.1 Clostridiales bacterium | reverse complement strand
TCGGTCAGATTCGGAAACTGGCTGAGGTTTACGACATTTGAAAGGTCGGGGCTGATCGTATATTCAGCAACCTTCGGATTGACCTTAACAGGAACGTATTCGGCGCCAGTTTTGCCGAACTTCGGCTCAAAGCTGGTACTCTTAGCCTTAATTTCCGATGCATCTGTCGGCGCAGGCGATAGTGCGTCCGTTGGTGACGGACTGGAACCGCTTGTCGGCTCCCCGGCGGTCGGCGAAGGCGGGGCGTTTTTATCTCCGCAGCCGGCGGCAAAGCTTATAAGCAGGGCGGCCGAAATGACCAGGGATACTAAGCGGCAAATTCGTTTTGTGTGCTTCATATAAACCCTCCCTGCGCTGACGCGCATATTATTTACTTGTATGTGAGCTTTTCGCCGTCAACACGGAATTTATGGACTTCTTTATTACTGTTGTATAAATGAGTAACGCTGATTTCACCTTTTTTTCTTTCATTGCTTGAACCGAATACCAGCCTGCCGTCAAACGCCTCCGACTGGGCAAGCATTTCAAACCCAAAGCCTCTCCAGTCGTATGCGGCTAGGACTCTCCTGCCATCCTCGAGCTGCTCGACCGATACGATCTCGTCGATACCGTCCGAGTCGATGTCGCACAAAACGTAATCGTCAAAGGGCCTGGACAGCCTTGAACCCAACCACATCGGAATAAGGTTTCCGTTGTCGAGATTAAAGAAAAACGGGCGCTTTGCCATAATCGGATGGAACTCGGCGGTTTTGTAGACGCAGACAGCAATATCGTTTAAACCGTCTCCGTTTACATCTCCGAGCTGTACCTTAAGAGGCTTTATCGCGGCAAGATCAATACGATGCCTTATCTTTTCGGGCGGTATGTAGCTTAGTTTCTCTAAATCGGCTTCCGCCGAAGGATCGCAAACCAGCAAAAAGCTGCCGTGACGCTCCCCTGTATCAAGTCTGCCCTCTCCTGCTATAGCAAAAAGCTCGGGCACTCCGTCGCCATCCGCATCGCCGGAGCAATAGGATACAATTTCGCGCAAATGTACAGAGCCTCTGGGTGCTCGCGAAAACCAAAAGGTTGCTGCCAGCACCAAAAGCGCCACAAACATAAATACCGATGCTCTTTTTTGCCAGGACTTCATTCAGAAGTAATCCTCTCAACGGCTTTTGCAATTGCTTTAAGCCAAGTTATTTATCTTAATAATTATTATAATCCTTTCTACATTAATTTTCCAGCGTTCTAAAAAATTTTTTAAAAAAGACAAGGCACTGCGAAAGCGCAATGCCTGCCAATTTTGTATTCGCTTATTTTATAAAAAGCTAGCCTATATTACCGCGCTTGCGTGTCTTGTAACATGGCAGCCCATATTCACAACGCAGGGAAGGCCCGCGATGTGCGTCGGTGCCGCATCGATGTTTACCGCGAGCGCGGTATATCGTCCGCCGAAACCCTGGGGACCTATTCCTAGCTGATTTACCCTGTCTAGAGCTTTGCGTTCGAGCTTTGCATAAAATTCGTCTGCGTTTCTCGTATCTATTGGGCGCAACAGCGCGCGCTTTGCAAGCAGCGCCGCTCGCTCTATCGTCCCCCCCAGCCCGACTCCGACGATAACCGGCGGGCATGGATTCGAACCTGCATTTTTTACGGTTTCTACGATAAACTCGATTACCTCCTCGGGCGTTGACGACGGCAGAAGCATTTTCATCGCGCTCATGTTTTCGCTTCCGAAGCCTTTGGGCGCGACCGTGATTCTTATCCTGTCTCCCTCGACAAGCTGCACGTTCAGCATAGCCGGCGTATTATCGTTCGTATTAACCCGGCGAAGCGGGTCCTTAACCACCGAGCAGCGCAAAAGACCTTCAACATACCCTTTTCTGACGCCCTCGTCCACAGCCTCCGAAAAAAGTCCTCCCGTGATATGAACCTCCTGACCGATTTCGGCAAACACCACGGCCATACCTGTATCCTGGCAAATCGGAAGCCTCTCCGCCGCGGCGTATTTAAAGTTTTCCACCATATCCGACAGCGCGCCTCTGCCGGCGTCCGAATACTCAGTTTCGGCGCAGGATTCAAGCATTATCCCGATATCGGGCGACAGAACCGTATTTGCCCGCACGCAAAGCCGCGCAACCGTATCCGCAATTACATCCACACTGATTTCCCGCATATAGTATCCGCCTTTAATAATTATTAGTGTCCGACAAAAAAAGTCCTCTTTCGCCGGAATTTGCTATTTACATTTTATGGAATTTATTGTATATTCTAATCACAGCTTATCCAATGGCATTGGGGGAGGCGCAAAACGCCGCTCTCAATCCGCCGCAGCAACGGTGGCGGTTCATATCTTTATCCCACAACCCCATTTGGCGGATCGTCGCAGACGGTCCGCACCTTTTTTGCCTCCGAATGAAAAAGGGGCGGTGAAAACACCGCCCTTAAAATTAACTTCTGCTGCGGCGGCGCTGCGAGCCGCTTCTTCGATCCGAATACTGCTTGATACAAGATATCTTGCTGTCCGAATCCTGCATAAACCTTTTCAGCTTATCCTCAAAGGAGTTGTCCTGATTAGGCGTTTCCGCAACTGTCTGTGCGGGAACCCTGTAAGCCGTCTTTACAGGCTGCTGATTCCTTATCGGCATCTGCGATGTGCTGTTCGCCGTCCTCGGCGGCTCCGCCGCCTTTTTTATGGACAGATTTATGCGTCCGTTTTCGTCGATGCCAATGACTTTTACTCTGACTGTCTGTCCATCGGAAAGGTGATCGCTTACATTCTGAACATAAGGGTATGCGATCTCCGAGATATGCACAAGTCCTGATTTTCCCGAGGGGAAAGAAACAAACGCCCCGAATTTGGTTATTCCGGTGACCTTGCCTTCCAGAACAGTCCCCACTTCCAACTCCATAAAGAAAAAACTTCCTCCTTAAGAATAAAACATAAAAAATAAATAATTTAGCCGCCTACATCGTAAAATACTATTTCTCCGGGCATAACAAGACCGAGTTTTTCCCGCGCTACGCTCTTTATCGTTTCCGGATCATTGCTGTTAAGTATGGCATGCTCAATCGCGGCGTTTCTCTCCGCGAGTTCTGCCGCTTTTTTCTCCAATTCGATTTTCGCCTGTTCGGCCGACTGGATTTTTGAGCTGAGACTTATCAGGTTTACCATAGCGTAGCCTATCAGTATTACTATTATAAGCTTCGTAATAATACTTGACCGCCTGATTTTCAAAGCGCTCCTCCTTCGTCCTGTGGGTATGCACAGCAAAAACTTCAGGGGGTACAAAACCCTTAGTACTTATTTTAAACCACTTTTTCAAATATTGAAATACCCTTTTTAATATTTCCTTAAATTTTTTTACTAATTTTGCGCTCAAAACAAAGGGCAGGCACAGACAATACAGCAAGAAACACAGAAAATCGGCAAACAATTCAAGAAGTTTTATCGCAAGATGGCTCAAGGTCATAAAATATACGGCTCCTCCGAGAAAAGAGCAGGCAAACATAAAGAGTCTAAACCCCCGCTGAGATACTCCCGAGGAAAAGAAAAACAGGCATGCGGCGGCAATCAACCAGTACAGCGCGTCTGATAATCCGGTAATGCACCTTATACCCATACGCCGCCGCACAACCCGGAAAAAGTCGTATATTACTCCCAGAAATGCTCCGAGAGCGATTGAAAGCGATGCTTCCAGGACCTGATATGTAATAGAAAGACTCATATTTATTTAAAAAGTCTTGACCAGAACGTTCCTCTTTCCTTCATTCTCGCCTCGTAGGTCATGGACTCGACGTCCCCCTCCAGAATCAGGTCTCCTCCGTCGATGCTCAGCTTTTCAATGCGCAGCTCGCTCCCTCTTATTACAAGAGCTCCGCAGATCGTATCAAGAATAACCTCGCGTTCGTCGAAGCTCTCAACATCCTCTACTCCGGATACGGAAAGGCGACGCCTGCCCTCCAAAATAAGGTTGTGAGGCTGTTCGGTTTTTTTGTATTTTTCTTCGTATGCCATCTAAAACACCCTTTCCACAGTATTTGTACAAGTATATTTGTCCTATTTATAAAATATTCTCTTTAGATATCGTTATTGAATCCAATTGATATTTATTATTTTGTATAGTATTATCTAAGCTAAGGATATCTCAGAAGATATTATAAGGCATTAAATAAGTTGGTTTGGAAAGGGGTAAAAACATGTCGGACATACTCTCAGAAAAAGGTGTAATGAACAACGAAGGCAAATATGGAAATCTTGTTATCCAGGATCTTATCCTCCCGCCTTCGCATTCGAAGCCCGAGGTTGTCGCGGAATATGAAAAGTTTGCAAAGCGTATACACTGGCTGGACGGAAATATCATACCCGGAGCCTTTCAGATGAACACATCCTGGTATCTGAAGCCCAACACCTATATGATAGATAACCCCCCTGTCAACGGTACGAACTTTCTTAAATCCCATAAGCATGACTCGAACGAGATAGTTGCGTTCTATGGAATCAACCCCGACGATCCTACCGATCTCGGCGGCGAGGTCATTTTCTATCTGGATGGCGAAAAGCATATACTCACAAAGAGCACAATGATGTTCATCCCCGCCGGAATGGAACATGCCCCCCTGATTATTACCAGGGTTGACCGTCCTATTTTCCACTTCTCGGTTGTTATGGAGGACACCTATAAATTAAAGAACACCGACGGAAACGTTTATGAAGCTAAGTAAATATGGTTTACAATAAGCTTGCGATTTGCACGATTATTTAACAGTTTATTCAAAATTTTATTCGAGTTTGTAAAGAATTTGTGACTGATTGGTTATTTTGCTTGACGAAATCGGATTTTTAGGCTATTGTTTTGTTCACAAAGCTCTCGGATACATGTGCGGTCAAAAATTTATGAATTTTTTCCGCCATCCGATATCAATTAAAAGGAGAAGCTAGCGATGGACAAAACACTGCCGCTTGTTTTTTCAGACATTAAGCTTGTTGAAAAAATCGGTCAAGCAGCCCATTCCAGACGCAATGCCAAACCAAAGATTTTTAAAAATCGACTCTCATGCGTTGCAATATTGTTTGGACTATTCTTAATTTCATCAGCAATCATCGCCTTTGTCCCCAGCATCACCACATCTGTTCTGTACAACGGTCAGCTTGTCGGTATAGTACAATCCAAGGACGTTGCTAATCAGGCTATATCCGACGCCGAAAAAAAGGCCTCTGAAATACTTGGATATGATTTCTCAATAACCGACGGTATTTCATACAGGAAGGGTGTTACGGCAATAAACCTAGATGCAGGCGAGCTTACAGATCTTATACTGGAGAAGGTCGGCGGCATCCAGCGCCTGTACATACTTAACGTAAACGGGAAAGCCGTCGGCGGAGCCGCAAACCGCAAGGATATTACAGATCTGCTCTCGTCGATACTTGAAAACAACATGTCTCCCACAGCTACAGAAGCAAGCTTCGCGGAAAACATAGAAATCTCGCAGAGGTTTGTGGCGGAAGGTTCCGTGTCGGATCTTGCTGAAATGACCCGCCTGCTTACCACAAAGGACGCGAACGGCGCCTCAATCTTAAACATCAAAACTGTTGAGCAGGTAAAATACGTTGCGCCCGTAAATTATTCTATCCAGTACATTAAGGACGACTCCATGTATGAAGGAGAATCCACCGTACTGAGGGAAGGTTCAAACGGTGAGATGATAGTTACGGAGCAGCAAACAATTTTAAGCGGAAGCAAGATCGACAGCGTCATTAAAAATGCCACCGTCATTTCCCAGCCGACTCCGGCCGTTGTTATGGTTGGCACTCTGCCGCGCTCCACTTCCAAAGGCTATTATATATGGCCAGCTCACGGCGAGATT
>JAJUHS010000021.1 GCA_029267755.1 Clostridiales bacterium | reverse complement strand
CCCCTTATGGCGGCAAGCGTAAAATTTGACGGTACTACCGTATTCGTAGAAAATATCTTTGAAAACCGATATCGCCATGTTTCCGAGCTCAGGCGCATGGGTGCGGATATAAAGACCGAAGGCAGGGTAGCGATGGTATGCGGAAAAAAGATGCTTCACGGCGCTTCTGTTGAAGCCACGGACCTCAGAGGCGGGGCTTCCCTGGTAATAGCTGCGCTTGGCGCGGAAGGAGAGAGCAGGGTATCGGGCCTTAAACATATAGACAGAGGTTATGAGAGCCTGGAAACAGCGCTTTCAGCCCTTGGCGCGGATATAGCCAGGATTGTTTAATTTTTACAAAAGGGGGGGAAAATATGAGAGAGGAGCGCAGACCGCCGCGACGCCGCGGAAAAAAAGGGAAAAGTATTGTTGCGGTACTGTTTTCGGTCGTTTTCATCTGCGGCGCTCTGCTGCTCGGGGTATCGGTTTTTTTCAAGATCTCGGAGATTAAAGTTGAGGGCAATACCCGGTACTCGTCCGAACAGGTGGTTTCAGTTTCAGGCATAGAGCTCGGGGACAACCTTTTTTTTGTCAATAAATTCGGCGCGATCAGCAGAATATTTAAGGAACTTCCGTACGCCCAAGAGGTCACTATAAGCAGGGCGCTTCCGGATACGGTTAAAATAAAAATTGTTGACGCCCAGCCGGTAGCTTATGTCCAGGAAGGGGATGGCTACTGGCTTATGGACAAGTCCTGCAAGCTGCTCGAAAAGGTGGGTGGGGACAAGCTTTCCGGTCTTATAGAGGTTGTCGGTATACTTCCGGATCATCCCGTTCCCGGACAAAAGCTTACGGCTTCGGAAGAGGCAAAAGTATCGTATTTTGCCGATATTATTACAGAGCTTTCTAATCGGGACATGCTGTCTAAGGTGACACAGGTTGACATAACTGACTTAAGCGGCGTCAGCTTCGACTATCTGGGACGATTTAAGGTAAAGCTTGGAAAGCACACGGATTTATCTGCTAAATTCAAGCTTTTGAATGAATCAATAGGTTATTTGAACCCTGTTGCGACCGGAACTATAGACCTTACACAAGACAAAGAAGGACATTTTATTTCAAATTAAAAACAAATTGGAAAACTTTTTATAAATAAGACATATACTATTGACCTGAAGTACAAATAGTTATAAAATGTAATGAGATATTGCTAATTACATCTGTTTTACCAGAGTAAATATAATCAGGAGGGTTGAACATGTCATCCTTTGCACTCGAAACTGGCCCGGATAACGTTGTCACCATAAAAGTTGTAGGTGTTGGCGGCGCTGGCAATAATGTTGTGAATAGGATGGTTGTATCCGGCGCTAAGGGCGTTGAATACATTGCCGTTAATACTGACAAACAGGCGCTTGCTCTTTCGAGCGCGACACAGAAAATACAGATCGGTGAGAAGCTGACACATGGTCAGGGCGCCGGTTCCGATCCCGAAATCGGACGCAAATCAGCCGAAGAAAACAGAAATAATATTGCGAAAGCGTTTGAAGACGCCGACATGGTTTTCATTACGGCAGGTATGGGTGGCGGCACCGGGACGGGAGCGGCTCCCGTCGTCGCTGAAATCGCGCGAGAAGCCGGAATCCTTACCGTAGGCGTAGTAACTAAGCCTTTCAGCTTTGAGGGACGCCGCAGAATGATGCAGGCCGAGGCCGGGATAAAGGATCTGCTTGCAAGGGTTGACTCGCTCCTGATAATCCCCAACGATCGTCTTAAGCACGCAACCGACCAAAAGGTTACCTTCGCCAACGCGTTTGAAATCGCGGACGATGTGCTCCGTCAGGCGGTTACCAGCATATCGGATCTTATCAAAAACGCCGGCTTTATAAACCTTGACTTTGCCGACGTAACCACAATAATGAAGAGCGCGGGACTCGCTCATATGGGCGTGGGACATGCCAGCGGCAAGGGCAAGGCTGAGGAGGCCGCAAAGGCCGCCGTTTCAAGCCCCCTTATGGAAACATCAATTGACGGCGCCAGAGGTGTGCTTGTAAATATCACAGGTTCGATGGACATTGGGCTTGAGGAAGTCGAGACCGCAGCAAACCTTGTCCAGTCCGCGGCTCATCCGGAGGCTAACATTATCTTCGGCGCAGCTTTTGACGACACCATGGACGACGAGATCCGTGTTACGGTAATCGCGACGGGATTTGATGATAAGGGCGCCAAGAAGGAAGCAAAAAAGACAGGTTTGTTTACAGGTGGTTCGCAGGCGCAGCCCGCAGAGGAAGAAACAAAGCAGGACGACGATCCGTTCGGAGATATTTTTAAGATTTTCAATAATAAATAATGTGCACTGCACATTCAGCCAGCAGATTCAGAAAAGAATAAGAGGACGGCGTTTGCCGTCCTCTTAAATATTCTTGCAGGGAAGATTAGGGCCTGAAGCGCAGCTCGCACACCAGGCATCTTATTGTGTTTATAAGCGAGATAATCATCAGCGTTGTGCAGGCGGAACACAGCCCGACAAGTATCGCCGAGATCGTACTTGCGTAAGAGAGCGGGATTGACATTATGATCAGGGAGAATATAACCGTACCGAACGCGCCTGCAAGCAGACAGCCGATCCCTCCGGAGAAGCACTCCCTGATCTGGTTGGTCCATATCAGGCCGCATAGGCAGATCCCTGCCAATACAAAGCTTATCGTGAGAACCCCAAGCCTTAGAGCTATTCGGGCTGTAACGCCAAGTACATGAGGAAATAGGCCCAGAGAAAATACATATCCAGCTATTATTCCGATAATCACACTTGCAACCAAGGCGATCCAGCTGCAGGTTTTTAGATTACACTTTTTACATGAATTCATATCAACCAATCCTTTTTATCGAACATAGCGTTTATCCTATGCTCACTATCATAATATGCGCATACGTTTTTTTTGCGCCTGAAGTTTTCTTAAACAGACATGCAAATGCAGCCAGATTGGGCTGCATTTGCATGTAAGCGGGCATCGATTATTGATTATGTGTTTTATACGCTTTATATGTTTATGTGTTGAGGCGCATCGCCGTAATAATGCACCTTATCAGAGCGATAAGGGAAATAACCATAAGCACAAAGAAGAACGCCAGAAGGCCTACTAGAATAATAACCGGAGTGCTTATTGTAAGTAAAATTGAAAGCAAAATTATTGCGAGTATTATTGTGCCGAAAATGCCGATCAAAAGGCATCGAATTCCTCTGCGAAGACATTCATTAAGGGGATTTGTAAAGGAAAGCGCTCCGAAGATGAGCGCAAGCTCGACAAATATCAGGGTCAGCACCGCAATCCCGAGAACAATCCACACCCCGACTGGCAAAAAAGTAAAAACATGAAAAGCGAACAGCACTCCGGCGATAATGCCCGCAATCAAACTTAAGAGGACGCCGATACAGCACCAAGCCAAATTAAAGCACTTTCCGGAAGAATTCATAAAATAAATATCACTCTTTTCTTAAAAAATCCCGTTGGATAAAAGAGCAAAAAGCATTAAAAGACATAGTTTTAATCCACCGCTCGGTACATGATATGACGGAACAGATATTTGTGTCACTACTATGGATCGATTACAAAAATATCGGAAAAAATCCGGTCAGGCGCACCCGACCGGATTTTTTATATTCTATATTGAAAAAGCGTTTATACCAGTTTTCTTCCCATCAGAACACCCATTGCGGATGACATCATAAGACCTCTTGTCCAGCCGCTGGAGTCGCCGAGGCAATGCAGCCCCTCTATGTTGGTGTTGAAGGACGAATCCATTTTAACGCGGTTGCTGTAGAACTTAAGCTCCGGCGAATAGAGCAGTGTTTCATGAGAAGCGAAGCCCGGTACGACATGATCAACCGCCTGAATGAAGTTGATAATATTCACCATCGAACGATAGGGCATCGCGGCGGTGATGTCGCCCGCGACAGCGTCGGGCAGCGTAGGGCGGAGGTTCGACTGCGAAAGCTCCTTCTGCCAGGTGCGTTTGCCGTCGAGTATATCTCCGAAGCGCTGGACTAGAATGTGTCCGGCGCCAAGCATATTTGTAAGCTCGCCGACCTTCTGCGCGTAGGAGATCGGTTGGTTGAAGGGTTCTGAGAAGTTGTGCGAGCAGAGAATGGCTAGGTTTGTGTTATCGGATTTTTGTTCCTTGTAAGCGTGTCCGTTGACGACCGCCAAATCGTTGTCGTAGTTTTCCTGGCTTACAAAGCCACCGGGATTCTGACAGAATGTTCGTACCTTGTTCTTGAATGGCTTTGGGTATCCGATCAGCTTCGATTCATAAAGTACATTATTAACCCTCTCGATGATCTCGTTTCGCACCTCAACCCTGACGCCTATGTCAACAGTACCGGGCTGATGTGCGATCTTGTGCTCGGCGCAGAGCTTTTCAAACCAGTCGGCCCCGCGTCTGCCGGTCGCAATGACGACCTTATCCGATAGCACCTCGAGCTCTTTAATGCCATTCGAGGCTTTTACGCCCAGGCAGCGCCCGTTTTCCAAAATCAGATCCGAACATTCATACCCGAAAAGCATTTCGACTCCCAAGTTTTGGAGATGCTTTTCAATCGCAAAATATATATCGTGAGCCTTTTCTGTACCGAGATGCCGGATTGGGCAATCAACGAGCTTCAGTCCCGCCTGGATTGCACGCTTCCTTATTTCCTTGACTTCCTCGGTATTTCCGATACCCTCGACTTTTTCATCTGCACCAAATTCCAGATATATACCGTCGGCATATTCTATCGTATCCTGAGCCAACTCCTCTCCGATCAGCAGCGGCAGGTCGCCTCCAACCTCGCAGCTCAGCGAAAGCTTGCCGTCGGAAAACGCTCCGGCCCCCGAAAAGCCCGTGGTAATATGGCAATATGGCTTGCAATTCATGCATATTTTTGTTTTAGATTTCGGGCAACTGCGCTTCTCGATAGGTTGGCCCTTTTCAATTATCAGTATCTTCTTTTTGCTGCCGAGCCTTAGCATTTCCAATGCGGTAAAGATACCGGCGGGACCTGCGCCGACTATTGCGACATCGCTTTTCATATTACCCCTCCTGTTTGGCAAAGAGCTTATCTATTAGTTTTTTGGACTCCCTCGAGTAACGGCTCCATTACGCGCCCGATTTTATACTCCAGATAATCGGGATCGACCTTTGATATGACTGAGCCGAATATTCTGCTGTTCGTAAAGTTCTTTTCAATGGAAGATAGAATAAGCCTTAGGTACGGAACGCCGGGAGTTTCGCTGCAGAAAACTTTTATTTTGTCGCCACGGAAAATAAGCTTTATTTCCCTCGAATTTGCAATTTCGATGAATGAAAAACGGAGCTTCAGAACCGTGTCTCCGTCCTCATTTTCCGCGAAGCGTCCCGTAGTGCCGATAATATAGGGCTCGCCGTAAATGTCCGCAGTGGCGTATTCGGGTTCGGAAAAGCCCACCGGAAGGCTGAAGGAAGCGTTTTCCTCGTCGATTTTTATAATGAGGGTTCTGTTTTCCAGAGAAAATGAAATCCCCTTAAGTCCCGAGGTAAAGTTGTTTTGAACTGCCTGCGCAATAACGGGCAAGAAGCCGATACCCCTGCTTTTCAGGTTGTCAAGCACATATGCTTTGCCGGAAAGCTCCATGCATTGCTTAAGATTCCTATTCCGCTTGAAGACGGCTGCTATCGGGTTTTGAGCGGGCAGTCCGCGCTCATGCGCAAACCTTAAAAGACGTTTGTGCGCCTGTTTATCGGCCGGCAGAACGGAGGAAAAGGAAACATCCGGCCCGAAGTACTTATTCAGCAGGTTAAAGTACGAACTTTGCTGGAACATCTCGTCGTTTCCGGCGTTTGAGACTATAAGTATCCCGCTGTCCGGGAAACCAATAACATTCTGCCCAAACATGCCGTTAAATAAAAACGAGTTCTGTTTTCTGCCGGTCCAGATGTGGTATCCATAATCAAAATCGCCGAGCGTATCCGGCGTTTTTACCTTCGCAGCGGTGGATTCGGATATCCATTTTTCGGATATAAGCCGCTTTCCGTTCCAAAGTCCCCTTTGCAAAACAAGTTGTCCGATCTTCGCCATATCCTCGGGGCATATGTAAAGTCCCCAACCGCCCTTTTCTATGCCGTTAGGGCACTTTTCCCAAAAAAAGTTTTTGATTCCAAGAGGGCCGAAGAGACGCTCACCCAGGTATTCTGCAAGCCCCTGACCGGTTATCTGCTTTATTATGGCCGACAGCATGTAGGAATTCATGCTGTTATATGAAAAAGTATGCCCCGGTTCGGATTTTAGAGTTGATTCCAGAAAACCCTTAACCCAGTCTTCCTCGGTTACTGAACCGGCTTCGTTGAATACGGCGCCGCTTGTCATTGTAAGAAGGTGAGAAACCGTAAGGTTTTTCTGCATAATCGCCGCGAGAGGCGGGGCCTTTTTATCAAAAATCTTCACAATGCGGTCGTCCAAGGAAAGACGGCCCTCATCTATAAGCATCCCGACAGCCAGACCGGTGATGCTCTTGCACATTGAGTGCGTAATGTGCCAGGTATCGAGCTTATAGGCTCCAAAAGCAGATTCTGCTATCACAGAACCGTTTCTGAGTATCATAATGCCGTGCATATCCAGCGTAGAGTCGTCGCGAAGCTCGGTTAGAAAGGAAAGTATATGACTTGAGGAGATGCCTTCGGCTTCGGGCGCCTTTCGCGGAAAAGGCTGCTCAATCACGGCGCCGGAAGGAAAGGCGGCCTTCTGAGGCCTGAATGGTATTATCGGCTGGGTTGCAACCGCTCTGTTTACTATCTGTCGTATAAGCTTAAGGGCGTTTTTTTGCACCAGTATATCCATAAATAAACTCCTTTGGCAAAGTAGCAATTTGATTATATCAGTACGCAAGCGTAAACGGCAAGCATCAAGTGACAAAAAACGAAACCGCCCTCTGCGGGCGGTTTCGCTCAGGCTGTCAAAGAACTCCCTCATAGAGATATTTTTTTATTTTTCCGGGAATTCACTTCTCGGAAAAATACCTCAGCCCGCGCAAATCGTGCGCGACCGGGGGTATCGCGGCACAAGCCGCGTATCTAGGGGGCATTGGATGCCCCCTAGAAGCTTGTCGAAAACACTTTTTCGACAAGCTCAGCGGTTCTTTAGTTTTTTATAAAAATCTATTATTTGATTGTAGAAGAACAGCATTATAAGCGGCACAAACAGAGTAAGAACACGTCCGGGGAAGGTGTTGATGAACAGTATAATGGCTCCTGCAATACGGTAGTTGCCGAAAAACAGCCCGTAAACCCTGTTCCTGTTTACGGTTTCCTGCAGCTCGCCGCTTCCGACAAGCACGGGGTATTTCAAATAGTCCGCAACGACCTTATCGTCATCAGATCTGACAACGCTCATAATGAATACCTCGTTTGAGTCCTTTTCGCTCGTAAACAAGACGATATCGCCTGCTTTTAGCGGGTATTGGCTGTCAATTTTCTTAAATACCGCAAGATCGTTTTTGTAAATGGCCGTTTCCATTGTGGACGACTTAATAATATATGGTATGTAGCCGAAAATCGAAAACTCCTTTGTCGAGGAGCCGAGTGAAGCAATCAAAATGAGTACGTTGAATGCGATTGAGCCGAGCAATATAAGCATCAGTAAGATTTTGGCAAGAAGAGCGGGCAGAGAAAAGACGCTGTGCCTCCCGCGCTTTGAAGGGTATATGACTCTGTTGTCGTTATATGAAACGATGGTCACACCGCCGACTTCATTTTTTAGGGAATAAAAGTTCGATTTTCTCCTTGCGCCAAGGTAGGCAAACAGGGGAAGTATGACGGCCGCCGTAAGCGCCAGAGTCGGGTAAACGGAGAATTTAGGATTAAATAGGTTGGCTATATCGACCATGAGGACCTTATTGGTAACCAGCCTGTAATAGCCGGATATGACCTTTAAAACCTCGCATATAATAAGCGCGACTATGAAGCGGTTTTTAGCCGTGCTTTTGTTGTCGGAAAACAGGGAAATTACCAGAATTAATTCGATCGCAATCAATACGTTGAGGGCACCCGAAGCAAGAGAGGGGAGAAAGTAGCCCCATACCATAGTGAATTTAAGGATGGAGGCGACAAGCATGGCGATTACGAAGCCAACGGCATAGACGCCCAGCACAATTGAAATCGAGGTCAACATTTTATATAGAATAATGGCAATCGAGTTGTAGCCCATTTTGGACAACATATACCATTTGTTTTCGCTTATTTCAGAGAGTGTCAGGCTTTGGTATTTTGCCATGAAATAGGACGCGAAAAATATGTACGCCACCCAGTTGTATATATATGCGATTGTAAAGTAGCTTGGCAGCATCAGCTCCGGCATAAGCTCGGTTATCACGCTGTCGTACATTATCTGCAGGAGCAAATATACGACTATTGTCATCATGGCAAGGAACAGACACATGAAAGATAGCCTTTTCCTGCTCGAAAGGCTATCAATATACGACTGGCGAATTTCCTTGTTAAACAGACTTTTTTTGTAGATCATATTGTTCCACCAGTTCCTCAAATGAGTTAGATACCCGGCCCTTATTGACTTTTATTATCTGAGGCGAGAGTGCGTTTTCGGAAAGAAGCCTGTAGAAATCGTCTGTACTCAAAGGCTTGTCGGTGTAATTGTAAAGATAAAGGTTGTTTCCGGATACCTTAACGCGCCAGCCGGGCAGAAGATAGGAGAGAATTCTCCCGAGAGCCTGTGCGTTGCTGTCCTGAAGGACAAAGGCGACCTTGTCGGCGTAGGCATAGAGATCGGTAACTTTTCCGCAGTAGACAGGCTCGCCGTTGTAAAGATACAGCGTGCTGTCGCAGGCAATGCCGATCAGCTTCGGCTGCATTGTGGTAATGACAACGGCTTTTTCAAGATATCTGAGACGCTCTGTTATTTTCGCAAGTATCTCTATTTCGGACTGCGAAAAGGTGTATCCTGTCCAGTCGCACACGATAAGCCTCGAATCGGACTCCGAGGCTATAAGCAGCTCAAGCAGCAGCTTCTCGGTATCGTAAAGGTCGGAAATCAGGCTTAGAGCGATATAACCCATCCCCATATTCTCCAGAAGCTTAAGGAGCTTAGCCTGCCTGTCGGCGTCGCTGAATACGTTGGGAATCCTGCCTGTCGCAAACATAAACTGCTCGAGAACGATTTTGTCGGAATAAAGCATCTCATGAGTGTCAATGTAAAAAATATGCGGGAGAATACGGCGCTTTACCTTCATTGTGCCGAGGGGGCCAAGCTGGCAGCGGCCGCTTTTGTAATGGCGCATATTCCCTATGACCTGACACAAAAGGCGGGCTTCGATGAGGTCGTTTGAGCTTATTCCCCAGGTTTCGCCTGCCGAAACGGTTAAGTTTATGTTCGAAAAATAGGGAGTGAGGACTTTGGAATGATCGTCCGTTCTCTGCTCCTGAGAGGTTACTCCGGCCATTATAACGGCAATGTTTTTCTTTTCCTCGTTATCGAGATCTTCATAGGTTCTCGTGTCGGCTTTATCGAAATTATTATTGCCGTCCTCTGCCGGAATATCAAAATAGGGGACTTCTTCGATAAGCGCGAAATCAGCAGATGTATTGCTTTTACTGTATTCCTGCATAGAGGGGCCTCCTTCCGCGGGGTCAGAATAAGGGTACCTTAAAAATAAATACCGCTTCAATTCTGTCCGTGGTTAATAAATCATTATCCATACTGTTGGCGGGGTTGTCTCCCTTCGTACGGTAAGCAACCTTGCCGTCTGTTGTATTTGATACCCGGACTATCCTGTGAGTAACCCTGTCGCCGTCAAGGTTAATAAAAGTGACTACGTCGCCGACCTTAAGCGAGTTAGGATCGGAGGGAGAGCGTGCTAAAATGATTGACCCGACTGGAAAGGTGGGCGACATGCTTTCGGTTTCGATTCTGTATAGGCGGTAGCCCATGAAGTTTGGAATATTTCCGGTGCGCTTAACGGATATGACCTGATATAGAATAAAGAGAAGCGACAGCAGTATGACAACGAAGAGAAGATCTCCAAGGACCTTGAACACTCGCTTTTTTCTTGACCTCGATACATTTTCAGGTTTGGAAGCTTCTTCAAGCTCGCGCTTCATTTCAGCTATCATTTCGGGTGTTGTAAGCCCTTTTCGTGTCTGATCCACAGAAAACTGCTCCTTTCGCCAGGATTTCAAGGGAGATTTAAGCGATTTATAAAATTATAACATAGTTTTTTTGAAAAAATAACCCCGATCTAATATTAGACCGGGGATTATTATGATTTATAATATTATTTAACTCCGGTATCAGATATCCTGGATGCCGGTGACGGTTACCGAATATGCTGTGCCATAGTTCGGACCCTGATAGTTGATGTCGTCGCTGTGGGATTCCCAGATCAGTTTGATCTTGTAGGTCAGAGTGGCTGCGGTACTGGGAAGGAAAGCATGGTCAACACTCAGTGTGATGGTTCCTACGCCGTCCGTAACGTTGTTAACCGCAGAGCCGATAACATTGTTGTCGGCGTCGAGAAGCGCTGCTGTAATATGGGGAATGGCCGTTTTGCCGCTTGCGTTGCCGATAGTAACAGTGATATTAAGATCCATTCCGGTTTCGGTGACGTATGTACCGCTGAAGTTTGAAACCGTGAAGGCCGCCGTAACGGATTCTGTCGGGGCGATGAGAACATCCGCCTCATATCCGGTCGAACCTGCCGCGGTTATGGTAAACTTTTTCGCGACTACCGATCCCGCACCGACATCAACGCTTTTCTGATAAAGTGCAAGGCTTCCGGAAACCAAGCCGGCGAGGATGCTGAGAACAAGGGCACACAAAGCAATAGTTTTTTTCATTGAGAATCTCCTTTACTGATAAAATAAAATGTTTTTTTCAGCTTTACTGGAACGGCGCCGGCCATGAAAAAAGCCATTGCACAGCGTTACAGCAGCAACTGGCTGCCCTGGATGAACCGAGGGCCCTATTAGCTTTGCGTCGCAAGCTTTCGCTTGCTTTGCCTTTATACTCTTATGTACTATTTAGTGCCGGGACGAGTAAATTACGCCTAACAAAACAAAAAAGCTACTGCAAAAAACGAGCAGTAGCAGCTGGCTGCCCTGGATAAACCGAGGGCCCTATTAGCTTTGCGTCACAAGCTTTCGCTTGCTTTGCCTTTATACTAATTCTATATGAATGATAACATGGTAATATTTACATGTCAATAGATTTGCTCAAGATTTATTAAATGAAAAGTATAGGAAAAAAACGCTTTAAGATAGTCAATTTAGACAAAGCGCATTTTGTGAAGGCATATGGCAAAAATGTCCGGAGCCGGCCGCTTTTGGCGGCACGGCTCCGAATGTGGATTGACTATTATTTATTGTGGCTGTTTCGGATTTCACTGCGGCGGATTTTGCCGTTAACGGTTTTCGGCAGCTCGGTTACAAATTCGACTATTCTTGGGTACTTGTAGGGAGCGGTGTTGTTTTTGACATATTCCTGGATTTCCTTTTTAAGCTCCTCGCTCGGCTCCTTGCCCTTGACAAGGACTATGCAGGCCTTTACAACCTGGCCTCTCGTCTCGTCAGGAACACCCGTTACCGCGCACTCGAGAACATAGGGGAGCTCCATGATTACACTTTCAATTTCGAACGGCCCGATACGGTAGCCGGAGGACTTGATGACGTCGTCGGTACGGCTGACGTACCAGTATACGCCATCCTCGTCGCGCCAAGCCATGTCGCAGGTGTGGTAGACGCCGTTGTTCCAGGCCTCGTAGGTTTTTTCGGGCTCGTTGTAGTAGCCGGAGAACAGTCCGCAGGGGATGCCCTTATCGGTACGAATTACAATTTCGCCGACCTCGCCGACCTTCGCGGGCTTGCCGTCAAGAGTAATTATATCTACATCGTACATCGGGGAAGGTCTGCCCATAGAGCCGGGCTTAGGTTCGGAGCCGACCAAGTTTGCGATAGTCAGCGTAGTTTCAGTCTGACCGAAGCCCTCCATGATTTTAAGGCCCGTCAGGTTTTTAAACTGCTGCCAGACCTCGGGGTTCAGAGCTTCGCCCGCCGTCGTAGCGTACTTGATTGAGCTGAGGTCGTACTTACGGAGATCCTCTTTTATAAAGAAACGGTACATGGTCGGGGGAGCGCAGAAGGTGGTAATATTGTATTCCTTGAAAAGCGGGAGGATATCTGAGGCCTCGAACTTGTCAAAGTCATAGGTGAACACTGCGGTTTCGCACATCCATTCTCCGTAAATCTTGCCCCAGACGGCCTTGCCCCAGCCGGTGTCGGAAATAGTAAGGTGCAGGCCGTTCGGGTCGGCATTGTGCCAGTACCTGGCCGTGATGATGTGGCCGAGGGGATATGCGAAGGAATGGACGGCAATTTTCGGCTGCCCGGTCGTTCCGGAGGTGAAGTACATGAGCATCGGATCGTTGATGCTCTGGCCCTCGGGGCGCTCAAACTTGTCTGAGAAAAGCTCCATCTCCGAATCAAAGTCGTGCCAGCCGTCAACCTTTCCGTTTACTGAAATCTTAATTTCAAGCGACGGGGCGTTGACGGAGCCTTCGTCGAGGTTTCTGGGGATATCTCCGTCAACAGTACAGATCGCGGCCTTTATTCCTGCGGCGTTCAGACGGTAATCAAAATCGTGGGCCGTCAGGAGGTTGCTTGCCGGAATCGCCACGGCACCGATCTTGTGCAGCGCGTTTAATACAAACCAGAACTGGTAATGGCGCTTTAATACGAGAATTACCCTGTCGCCCTTTTTGATGCCGAGGGATGTCAAATAATTGGCTGTTTTATTGGAGTATCTCGAAATGTCGGAGAAGGTGAAAACGCGTTTTTCCTTATTTTTGGAAAGCCAGAGCATAGCGGTTTTGTCTGGGCACTTTTTTGCGAGCTCGTCTACAACATCAAAAGCGAAGTTGTAGTTTGCAGGGGGATTGAAATCCATCTTCAGAAGGTAGCCGTTTTCATCGAGCGTTTCGGTCACAAAGTTCTTGTAAATAAGGGAATCCTGACCGCTTGTATGCGCGGAAAGGTCAACGAGCCTGTAATCACTCTCGGTTTTTTCGCCCTTTATGACTACTGAAATAAAGGTGCAGTCCTCTCCGTCGAGCGCAATCAT
Source organism: Clostridiales bacterium (assembly GCA_029267755.1). GTDB lineage: Bacteria > Bacillota > Clostridia > Oscillospirales > Oscillospiraceae > DUPK01. Next base: position 8,606 of record JAJUHS010000021.1, on the reverse strand, counting down.
ACCATGAGGAATACTTGAGTTATAATATACGCTGTCGCCGGGGCCGAGTATTTCGGTATGCTTATCAATCTGAACCTTAAGCCTGCCGGACAGGACGTAATTCAACTCCTGACCGCCGTGGGTCGATAGCGTGATCGGGGATTTTTCAAGCTTCTCGCTATACTTTGCGGTCACGACGAAGGGATCGGCGAGGCGGCCGCGGAGCAGGGGGGCGATGTGCTGGTAGTCAAAGCCCTCGCGCCTTTTTATCGGCATGCCCTCGCCCGCACGGGACAATGTATATTTTGAAAGCTTCGGCATATCTCCGATAACCAGCTCGGAAATATCAATTTTGAAACGGGTCGCGCATTTATGCAGAAAGGTGAAGGAAAAATCCCTCACGCCGCTTTCCATCTCGGCATACTCCGCTTCGGTCAGACCGGTCACTTCGGCCATTTCGGCTACGGAAACATTGCAGACTGTTCTAAGTTCCCTGATTCTGTCAGCCATCATTTTGATTTCGTTACTCATAGATACTCCTCCAAATGTAATATCAACATCAACAAAAAAAGTCTTGCGGCGTTTGCCGCAAGACTTGTTCAACAGGACTGAAGTTTTATTCAGGCAATGTCAACTCGTTTTTCAGCACAACGCAAATCGGCATTATTATCTATAATTATAATAATAATGCTTATAATAATAATTATTGCGTTGTTAACGAAATGAATCATCAATGCCTCCACTGATTGTTTGAGAAAGCATATCACAATAATCCGCGTTTGTCAATTAAAAATCTTGTGCCTCAATAAATTTGTCATATATAGTCTATTTTTCACAAATATGAATTGCTAATACCGGCAAATTGCATTTCAATTGATGGATTTTTATAAAAATGTATTTATGGGTTGCAATTTTGCAGGATTACTAATATAATATTGTAAAACACCGGGAAGATAATGCTTTAGTTTGGAGGAGTATAATGAAACCGCTTTCCAGAACGGCCTCAGAGGTTCGTGCTTCAACTACACTTGCGATAGACAGCCTTGCCAAAAAGCTCAAGAGCGAGGGCGCAGATATCATCGGCTTCGGAGCCGGCGAACCGGATTTTCCGACGCCAGAGCACATCAGCGCCGCCGGTATAAGGGCTATTGAAAAAGGACTTACAAAATACACTCCCGCAGCCGGAACCGAATCCCTGCGCCGCGCGGTCTGCAAAAGGCTTAAGGAGGACTGCGGTCTTGAATACGATGTTTCGAACATAGTGGTGGCTAGCGGGGCCAAGCATAATATTTTTATCGCACTTGTCGCCCTGCTCAATCCGGGCGATGAGGTCATTCTGCCCGCGCCTTATTGGGTCACATACTATGAAGTCATAAAAATGGCCGGGGGCATACCTGTAATAATTACCGCCGAGGAAAAAGCGGGCTTTAAAATCACCAAGGAACAGCTTGAAGGGGCTGTGACCGCCAATACAAAGGCTATAATACTCAACAACCCCTCGAATCCCACCGGAATGCTTTATTCAAGAAAAGAGCTTGAGGGTATTGCGGAGGTCTGCAAAAAGCATGATCTTTACGTTATTTCCGATGAAATCTATTATGGGCTCGTCTATGATAATAAGGAATTCGTAAGCTTTGCATCTCTGAGCGAGGATGCAAGGGAGCGCACCATACTCATAAACGGTGTTTCAAAGTCATACGCGATGACCGGCTGGCGTATCGGATATGCCGCAGCGAACAAAGAGATAGCAAAGGTTATGGCCAACTATTTGAGCCATTCCACAAGCGCTCCGAGCACAGTTTCTCAGTATGCTGCCGAGGAAGCGCTGACCGCTGACCAGAGCAAAATTGAGGAGATGCGCAAGGTGTTCGAGCAACGCCGCAACCATATCGTAAAGCGGGTAAACGCAATAGACGGCGTAAGCTGCATCATGCCGGAGGGCGCATTCTACATTATGATTAACATAGAAAAGCTTGTTGGAAAGACGATTGCCGGAACGTATATTAAGGACGGCGACGATTTCGCTATGGCGTTCCTGGAGAAGGGTGGAGTGGCTGTAGTTCCCTGCAGCGGTTTCGGCGCTCCGAACTTTGTCCGCCTGACATATGCCGCGTCTATGAAGGACATTGACGAGGGTATGGACAGACTTGAGAAATTTTTAAAAAATGTAGAAAAATAAGTGAATTCACGATATAATTGACACGGGACTTTTTCCCGTGTCATTTTTTCTGAAGGAGTGGATCCGTATAAATAAGAACACCTATGAGAGCCCTCTCTCGTCGAGATACGCAAGCGACGAGATGCAGTACCTGTTTTCCCCCGACAAGAAGTTTTCTACATGGCGAAAGCTGTGGGTAGCGCTTGCACGGGCCGAGAAGAAGATGGGGCTTGCAATAAGCGATGCTCAGATAGCCGAGATGGAGGCTCATATATACGATATAGACTACGAATACGCGGCAAAGATGGAAAACGAGCTACGTCACGATGTGATGGCGCATGTCCACACCTTCGGAAAGGCATGCCCGAGTGCAATGCCGATAATCCATCTCGGCGCGACGAGCTGCTACGTCACCGACAACACCGACATAATCATCATGCGCGAGGCGCTCATGCTCGTAAGGGACAAGCTCGTCAGAATAATTGCCAGGCTTTCAAAATTTGCCGATGAGTACAAGAACCTGCCGACGCTAGGCTTTACGCACTTCCAGCCGGCTCAACTGACTACTGTCGGCAAGCGCGCGTCGCTTTGGATAAACGACCTTCTTATGGATCTCGGCGAGGTTGAACACAGGATAGATTCGCTGAAGCTGCTCGGCTCGAAGGGCACGACGGGCACACAGGCGAGTTTTATGGAGCTCTTCGACAGAGACGAGGAAAAAGTGAAAAAGGTGGAGGAGCTTATCTCTGAGGAGATGGGTTTCAAGGGCGCCGTGCCGGTTTCCGGGCAAACCTATTCGAGAAAGACGGATTACTTTGTTTTGTCTGTGCTGTCCGGAATAGCCCAGAGTGCCGGCAAGTTTGCGACCGATATGAGGCTGCTTTCACATCTTAAGGAGCTTGAGGAGCCGTTCGAGGGTAAGCAGATCGGTTCGTCCGCGATGCCGTATAAGCGAAATCCCATGCGTTGCGAACGTATTTGCGCCCTGGCAAGGTATGTTATGGCCGACACGCTGAATCCCGCTATGACCGCATACAACCAGTGGCTCGAGCGCACGCTAGACGACTCGGCCAACCGCCGCATTTCGGTTTCGGAGGCCTTCCTCGCGGTCGACTCCATTCTCAACATTTATGCCAATGTTGCCGCGAACATCAAGGTATACGAAAAGGTCATAAGAAAGCATGTTCTTGAGGAGCTCCCTTTTATGGCAACCGAGAATATCATGATGAGCGCCGTAAAGCGCGGAGGAAACCGCCAGGAGCTGCACGAGCGCATAAGAGTTCATTCAATCGCCGCCGGCCGGACGGTCAAGGAAGAGGGAAAGCCGAACGACCTGATCGAGAGAATAGCGGCGGATCCGATATTTGGGCTCACAGCGGAAGAAATCAAGGCTCACATATGCCCGGAGTCTTATATCGGAAGGTCCGCCTCTCAGGTTACGGAGCTTTTGCGCGATTATGTAAAGCCCGTTCTCGAGCGGTATCCCGACTGCGTCTCCGGGGAAGACACAGAGCTTAAGGTCTGACTTTATATACAGATTTAGGGGGATAAGACATGGAACGCAAAGACAAGGTCAATTACTATCTTGATATCGCCGATGCGGTTCTGCTGAGGTCAACCTGCCTTCGCCGCCGTTACGGAGCGATCATTGTGTCGAACGATGAGATTATTTCCACGGGCTACAACGGCGCGCCCAGAGGGCGGAAAAACTGCATCGATACTCAAAGCTGCGCAAGGGAAATGCTTAATATACCGAGCGGTCAGAGATACGAGCTTTGCCGGAGCGTCCATGCGGAGGCCAACGCCATTATTTCCGCCGCGCGATCTGATATGATCGGCGGCACGCTGTATCTTGCCGGCCGAGATGCCAAAACCGGCGCGATACTCAGAGATACGACGCCATGCTCCATGTGCAGGCGCCTTATAATAAACGCCGGAATACACCGCGTAGTCTGCCGGATTTCGGAGAGCGAATTTACGGTTACGAGTGTTCGCGACTGGATATTTAACGACGATTCGATACAGCCGGTTTAATTTTTCCTGGCTGAGAATAAGAATATTTGGAGGCTGACTAATGGAATTAACCTTTTACGGCGCCGACAGGTCGGTTACCGGAAGCTGCCATTGTATAGACATCAACGGAAAGCGCATACTTATCGACTGCGGGCTCCAGCAGGGCAGAGATGAGATCGACAATAACATGCTGCCGTTCAGCGCGGCGAAAATAGACTATGTTATTGTTACCCACGCGCATATTGATCACTCTGGACGACTGCCTCTGCTTTATAAGCTCGGCTTCAAAGGCACGATATTTTCAACGCGGCTTACCGCGGAACTTCTTTCGATAATGCTCCTCGACAGCGCATACATTCAGGAAAACGACGCAGAGTGGCAGAACCAGAAGGGAAAGCGCGCGGGCAAGCCCGCTAAGGAGCCTCTTTATACCGTAGACGACGCCTCAAGCTGTTTGCAGCTTATCAAAACCCATGATTACTGCAAAAAGTTTGCCGTATGCGAGGGAGTGGAATGCCGGTTTGTTGATGCGGGCCATCTGCTTGGATCATCCATGGTCGAGTTGTGGCTGACCGAAGGAAACGTAACAAAAAAGATTGTTTTTTCGGGAGATATCGGTAACAAAGCACAACCGATAATAAGAGATCCGTCACTGATAAAGGAAGCGGATTATGTGGTTATGGAGAGTACCTATGGAGACCGCAACCACGAGGGCAACGGAAATTATAAGGTGAACCTTGCGGAGATAATAGACGATACCTTTAAAAAGGGTGGAAACGTAATTATCCCGTCTTTTGCAGTAGGCCGCACTCAGGAGCTGCTATACTTTATCAGGGAAATAAAGGAAGAAAATCTTGTAAAGAGCATTCCGGACTTCGAGGTATATGTTGACAGCCCGCTGGCTAAGCAGGCTACGGAGATTTACAGCGGGGATCTTACGGGCTATATTGACTGCGAAACAAAAATGCTTGTCCGTAACGGAGTGAGCGTATTGAAATTCCCCAACCTCAGGCTGTGCCACTCGACCGATGAGTCGCGCGCTCTTAACGCCGATCCTAACCCCAAGGTGATTATTTCCGCGAGCGGAATGTGCGATGCGGGCCGCATCAGGCATCATTTGAAGCACAATCTCTGGCGGCCGGAGTCTACCGTGGTTTTTGTCGGTTTCCAGGCGGTCGGAAGCTTCGGGCGAATGCTTCTGGACGGAGCAAGTAAGGTTAAGCTTTTCGGCGAGGAAATTGCGGTTAAAGCGAGAATAGTAAACTTTAAGGGGCTTTCATCCCACGCCGATCTTACGGGACTTAAAGAGTGGATATCGGCGTACGATCCCAAGCCTAAGCGGGTATTCGTCGTACACGGAGATGCCGAGGTTATTCCGAATTTTCTGCAAACGCTGTCGGAATTGGGCATAACCGCCCATGCTCCTGAGTATACGGAAGTATATGACCTCATCGCTGACCGGAGAGTGCATGAGGGTTATACTCCCGAGCGCCGGAAGCCAGCCGAACAGGAGTCTCCGGTATTCCAGGAGCTTCGCAGGATGGGCGAAAAGCTTCTTGAGGTTATTCTCCGCAATAAGGGAGGCGCAAATAAGGATCTTAAGAAGTTTACGGAAGAAATACGCGCGATGGCGGAAAAATGGGACAGATAGACTGATATTAAGCACAACGTATAATGATAACATTGTGCAGCAAATACATAAATTATTGCATTATGCCATTTAATATTTATCTTGCGAGAATAATAAGGTATACTTATTGCAGTAATATCAGCGCAAAATATGCGTAATTATTTGATGCGAGGTAAGTGTTATGCAGGATTTGGAGAGTGTTCAGGGAAAGGTATTCAATATTCAAGGGTATTCGATACATGACGGCCCCGGGATTCGCACCACGGTTTTTCTTTGCGGATGTCCGCTTCGCTGCCTGTGGTGCCAGAACCCTGAATCGGGGACAATGGAGCCGAAGCTTTTCTTCATGGCCGAAAAGTGCGTAGGCTGCGGAAAATGCGTTGCGGCCTGTCCTAACGGAGCGATAGATATCGTAGACGGAAAAGTAAAGACGGATCGCTCAAGATGCAACGCTTGCGGCGCCTGCGTAAACCCCTGTCCGGTTGAGGCGCGTGAGATCGTCGGCGAAACAAAGACTGCGGGAGAGGTTTTTAAGAAGGTCCGCCAGGACGAGCTTTTCTATAAGACATCCGGCGGCGGTGTCACATTGAGCGGCGGAGAAACGCTTATGCAGCCGGAATTTTCAATTGCGGTATTAAGGCTTTGCAAGGAAGCCGGAATACATACCGCGATTGAAACCTGCGGTTTTGCAAAATGGGAGGTCTTTTCGAAGATTCTTGAGTATGTTGATCTTGTGCTCTATGACTTCAAGCATATGGACAGCGCAAAGCATAAGGAAGGCACCGGCGTCGGCAACGAGCTGATACTTGAAAACGTAGTTAAGGTTTATCACGAGGCCAAGAAGCCTGTTGCGGCGAGAGTGCCTACAATACCTGGCTACAACGATACGGCGGAAAATATGCACGCTCTGGGCAAATTCATCACGGAGAAAATGGGCATGGACGTAAAGGTGCATCTGCTCCCGTACCACCACCTCGGAGAATCCAAAACCGAGCGTATGGAACAGGAAGTCAAGTTTTCTGTCGATACCCCCACGGACGCACACATGGAGGAACTGAGAGCAATCGTTGAGTCTTACGGGCTTAACGCGGTTATCGGCGGCTGAACGCCGGGAAACGGAGACTTTTATGACGGTTTGGGAAATGTTCGCCGAATACGACAGATTATGCGGCGTTATGAACGACAGCGAGCTTGAAGTCTGGCTCAACGAGGCTTTTACAAAATTCAGGCTTGAAAATCCGGAGGATTTTATCGGACAGAGCGCGGTTTTGAACGAACTCGGCGGTTTCTATCGCAGCCGAGGCGTATTCAATAAGGGGGAACAGGCGTTTCTGATGGCCAAGGAACTCTTGGATTCAATTAATAACACCGAAAGCCTTGACTATGCCACAACGCTCAATAATCTTGCAGGTCTTTACAGACTGACCGGTGAGTATAAAAAGGCTCTTGAAATGTTTGAGGCGTCGCAGGAGCTTTACGAGAAAAGCGAAAAACCCGCACCGCCGGAGCTATATGCAAGCTGCCTTAACAATAAGGGGCTGGTTTATCAGGATATGGGGCGTTATGAGGAGGCTAAGGAGCATTTCGAAAAGGCGCTGTCGCTCATCAACGACATGCCTAACAACGGGTATGTTATTGCAACTACTCTTAGCAATATCGCATTTGCCTGTGGCGGTCTCGGCGACAAGAAAAAAGCCGCTTTGTGTATCGATAAGGCGGCGGACATATTCCGAGAAGAAGCGGGAGAAGACAGCTCGATTTATCTCAACTGCCTAAAGGCCAGGGAAAGGCTTCTGAACAGCTGAGGCGGGAGGTAATCGCTATGTCAAATACAATTGATGCCATTCTTGATATAGAGTGGGAGATGTTTCACAGCACCAAAAACGAAGGCGGCATGGCCGCGTGCCAGCAGGATAAGCGCCAGTTCACCGTTATGCGCTCGTCGCAGTTTTTGGCCTGGGATAACGAAACGCTGGAAAGCTATCTTGCGGATCTTAAGGCCGCAAGGGCCGAGGGCAGGAACCTTATGACGGAGAAGTATGGCTATATGATGGAATCCACCGTTCCGTTTAATTTTATGCTCATCAAGGATCAGCTTCCGGAAATAACACCGGAAAAGGAGGCCCTTGCTGCCGAATTGGTTGCTATGAACGTAAAATGGGCGGAGGAATTCCACGCAAGGTATCCGAGAATAGCGGCCAAGGGCAGACCGATACACAAAAGCGCTGACAACGAGTGGGTGACATCTGTCGAAACGTATAACAGGGGAGAGGTTTTGACCTACAGCGAAAAAACCATGAAGCTCTTGCTTAGCTTATATAAGTCTGCCGAAGCCGAAGGCAGGAATCTGTATTCGGAAGTGCTTTTTGAAACAGTGAAGCAGCTTGGATACACCTCATTGGAGCAAGCCGAAAACAACCAGCAGTAAAGCTGCTGCTAAAACGATAAACCATTAAAAGGGTACGGCGCGATATTTCGCGCCGTACCCTTTTCAGACTGTCAAAAAAGCCCAAAGGGCTTTTTTGACAAGGTGGTTTCATGACGGCCGCTCTGCCGCGCCCGTCATGAGAGGTGTCATTTCCGACGTACACGCCGCCGGAAATGACAGATTTGACTTTGTTTCCGCCATTCGTGGCGGAAATTCTGCGAAGCTTTTTTGCAATAAACAAGTTTTTCGACAAGCTTCTAGGGGGCATCCAATGCCCCCTAGATACGCGGCTTGTGCCGCGAAACCCCCGGCCGCGCACGAGGTATTTTTCCGAGAAGTGAATTCCCGGAAAAATAGATTTAAATATCCCTGCGAGGGAGTTTTTTGACAGTCTGCAT
>JAJUHS010000094.1 GCA_029267755.1 Clostridiales bacterium | reverse complement strand
TGCCATACCTTTTGTCAAGAAGCGCGGCAATATCATATGGTGAAGAATTCCCAATGTTAATCGACAGCAGCCCTGAACGCGCTATTCCCAAAGGAGGGCCATACATAACAATATCGCTTTCAGCTTCAAGACCAGACATCAGCCTCGTAATCAGATTTTGCTTGTGGCGCCCGATTTCCTCGATTCCAATTTCATTGATATATTCCAACGATGCCTTTAAACCGGCTAACCCCGCCATGTTTATCGTTCCGGATTCATACCTGTCGGGAGCGTCCTCCGGCTGTAACGGCGAAACAGCCATGCTGCCGGTTCCGCCCTCCTTCAGGGTATCCAATACAAGGCCGTCTTTAATATACAGCCCGCCTGTACCGGTTGGACCCATCAGTCCCTTGTGCCCCGTAAACGCAAGATAGTCCGCACTAAGCTCCTCTACGTTAATCGGTATGCAGCCTGCGGTTTGGGATGCGTCAATAAGTACCGGCACTTTGTTTTTATGAGCTATCTCAGCAAGTTTATCAATCGGATAAATACTGCCGATTACATTCGAACTGTGCACAAACACCGCAAGCTTTACAGACGGGGAAATAAGCTTCTCCGCGTCCTTCAAGCTGATGCTCCCGTCAGGTTGGCAGGGAATCGTATGGATTACAACCCCCAGCGAATGCTCAAGCTTCTTTAATGGCCGCCATACGGCGTTATGCTCGGCTTCTGTCGTAACCACATGGTCGCCTTGCTTCAGAACGCCCTTGACAACAAGGTTTATCGCCTCTGTTGAATTTGCCGTAAATACTATATTTGAAGGGCGGGGAGCACCGAAAAGCTTGGCGGCCGCCTTACGAGTTTGATAAAGCATACGGTTTGCTTCCTCGGCTTTGGCATAGGTACCCCTGCCGGGGCTGGTTCCGATATTCTTCATAAAATCCATAACCGCGTCGTAAACACGCTCCGGCTTCGGATAAGACGTCGCAGAATTGTCAAAATACATCTTTTGCATCACCTAAAATCCTAGATAGAACATATAAAATCCGATAAGCAGAATCAGAGCGCCCATAACGATTTTCAAGACAGCGCTTGCCTTACCGTACTCTTTGCTTGAAGACAGCTTCTGAACAAATCCTATCGATGTCCCGGCGACTACGGCGAGAATGCCGTGCCCGATTGAATAAAGCAATAGCAGCAGTATTCCCCATAGAATGCTTCCCTTTCCGGCAACCATAGCAAGCAGAGCGATTTGCACAGGAGTCGAGCAGGGCGATGAAAAAACGCCGCCTAGTATTCCCGCGATAAATGCGCCTACAAACCCCTTCTTTGTATTCTTGGAAATGAGATAGCTTGATGGGATAATTTCAAAAATCCCCCAGGTCTGCAGAGCCATCAAGATCATAAGCGCGCCCAGAATCAAGTACCACCACGACGCCGACGTACCCATCAAACGACCGGCAACAGACGCTACCACACCAAGCGCCGTATATGTTACGGCGGCTCCCGCCGCGAAGGTGACCGAGAGCCGGAACGCCCTTTTGGTATCTTGCCGGCCTATACCTCCGACATATCCTATAACCAGAGGAATGCTCGAGAGCGAACAGGGTGTAAAGGAAGTAAGGACTCCAGCTAAAAGCGCGAGCAAAGGCGATAGCCAGCCGCTTCTGGTGATAATATCAGAAATGCTCTCGAGTATTGCCGTCACTTCTTCACCCCCATATCGGCAAGAATGGCCCGCATCTGTTCCTCAGTCAAGCCTCCCTGGTGAACAGTGAAAACATGCTTACCCGTATCCTTTGATGCGTACTTGATAAACTGAATTCCGATTTTTTCGCTTGGCACATATGGCGTGCCGTCGGCGTTAAAAAAGACCTGCGTAGGTATCACCTGAACGGGGAAGTCTTTGGAGGCAGCGGAGTTCTTCCATACGTCGACAAACTTGATAATGGCGTAGCCCTGCATTTCCTCGTTCATTTTTTTAAGCACAGGAGCCATCGCCTTGCAGGGATCGCAGGAATCTGCCCCAAAATCAATAATGATTGGATATTTGTATTTCTTAAGTGACTCAAGATCAATTGAAGAAGCTTCAAGCACAAAATCGGCAATATTGCCTGTCTTTGGATCAATTGGCGTAGGCGTGGAATGGGTTTTCAGCGCCCATATTGCAGTAAGCGCCGCAGCAATTAATACGGGCACTATTATTTTTACCAGAAGCTTCTTGTTCTTCATCATCAGCAGCAGTTACCTCCGCATGAACATTCTGATTTATTTTTCTTTCCTTCAAAAAACTGCTTCAGATTGTCCGGAAGCTCATACTCGCCGCAGGAGCAGCCAGTTTCTGATTGACCGAATACGACCTTTAGTACAGCTTCCGCAACCATTTCCTTCGGCGGCACCTCATAGTTTGCCCCGTCATACTCAAAAACGCGGCAGGCAACATCTGTGCCGCTTATATCGCTGCAGCAGCCGCAGCTGTTTTCTTTAACGGAAGTGCAAATATCCTGTCCGTTAACACGAATCGTCGGAGAGGATAGAAACTTATACTTCTCGGCAATTTCAGCCGTATTCATCTCAATTTTGTTATACTCTACCTCAAATCCCGCAAGCTTCAGAGCCGGTGTCAGAACCATCATAACCTCGTCGAGAACTTTGTCTGTTCCGATGCAGCGGTCACAGGTTTGCAGATCAAGATAGAGGTACTCAACAATAACCTTTTTGCCCGAAGCATCGCCGCATCCTGAAGCTTCAGAGCATCCGCAGGAACAGGTGGCTTCCTCTGCTTCCTGCTTGCGGTTTGGCGGTATCCAGCCAGTGTCCTCGCCTACATAGGTAATCGCTCCGACCGGACAACGCTTCCCGCAGCCGTGGCAGTGATCTACGCAGCCGTCAGGATTTTTTACGACTGGCGACGGCGCCTTGGCGGTGTCATAGACCTTGTGCGGGCACATCGCGACGCAGTTTCCGCACTCCACGCAAACAGCATAATCAACAACGGGATACCATGTCTTTGCCATAATATTTTCCTCCTATATTATTAACCCCTGAATGGCGTTAAAGAAATAGCCTACAATGATGATGCCTATGGTGCAAATCGCGATGAACAGAGCAAGAAGCTTCGGTTTTACCGCCTTACGAAGCATAATCATGGACGGCAGCGACAGCGTTGTTACAGCCATCATAAACGACAAAATTGTACCAAGCTGAGCGCCCTTAGATAACAGAGCTTCCGCAATGGGTATGGTGCCGAAGATATCTGCGTACATAGGAACACCGACAATCGTCGCCAGTATAACGCCGAACGGGTTTCTGCTGCCAAGCACCATTGCCACCCATTCCTCGGGAATCCAGTTATGGATAACCGCGCCGATACCCACGCCGATCAAAATATAAGGAAACACCTTTTTAAAGGTCGAGAGCATCTGCTCCTTGGCGTAAATCAGCCGGTCCTTTCTAGTCAGCTCGGGCGACTCGATATCTATGCTTCCGGCGGTCAGAATAAAGCTCTCCACATACTTCTCCATATGCAGCCTCTCAATAATCGAACCACCAATGACAGCTATAATAAGGCCGACAATAACATATAGGATAGCGACCTTCGCCCCGAAGATGCTCATCAGCAAAAGCAGCGAGCCGAGATCCACCATAGGAGAGGAAATCAGGAACGAAAAGGTCACTCCCAAAGGCAAGCCTGCGGATGTAAAGCCAATGAAAAGCGGAATGGACGAGCAGGAGCAAAAAGGTGTTACGGTACCAAGCAGCGCCGCGACACTGTTAGCCCCGATTCCATGGAAGCGGCCCAATATCTTTTTGCTGCGCTCCGGCGGGAAGTAGCTTTGAATATAGCTGATTATAAAAATCAGGAAACATAGCAGTATTGTAATCTTAATAACGTCATACAGAAAAAACTGAAGGCTCCCCGTCCATCGGTTTCCCACATCCATTCCCAAAGCCGACAACCCGCCGCCGATGACAGCGTTCAGCCACTTCATAGCCAGAATTTGATTCTGGAAAAAGTCCCAGGCCGCTTTTAATATCTGCATAGAGATTAAACCTCACTTTCAACAAAAAACTATTGGCTCGGACAATCATATCAAATTTTTTTGATATATTCCCCTCTTAAAAAGCCATCAAACCGATGGCTTTATTATTTGCAGCAATTGTCTTCTGCAGTAAATGTGTTTTGTGTAGTCAGATCCTTAAGCAGAGCGCAGGCAAAGGCACTGCCCTTTTCGCTGATTTTGTAATGCGTCCATTTGCCTTCCTGTCGGCTCTCCACGATTCCAGACTCAACTAAAACCTTCATGTGGTAAGAAAGACCCGACTGCCCCAGATCAAGCTGCTCCAGCAAAACGCAGGCACACTTTTCGCCGCCGCGCAAAAGCTCAAGTATCCGGAGGCGCTTTTCGTCGCATAAAGCCTTAAACACCTTAGCATGTTCTTCGTATATGTTCTCCATGCCGCCACCTCATATCAAAAACATTTGATATGAGCACAGTATATACCATAAACTTTCTTTTGTCAATACGGCGTTAAAATATTTTTGCCGCTTTCAAAGCTGAGGAACCGCTGGTTTTATCAGCGGTTCCCTGACGGACGCAGCCTAAGAATCAGCTTTACAATCTCGTACCACAGCACAGCTGCCGCAGCCATTCCGAGCGTTGTCAAAAGCTGTCCTGCTGAGAGCGGCGCGAGCTTAAGGAACCCTGAAAGCGGAGTATAGAGAATAACTGCAATCATAATCAAGGTTCCTATATTGACGGCCCACATAACCCCGTCCTTAGCAAGTCGGAAAATAGACCGAATCGCAAAATCGCGGTCGGAGCTGTTCACCTGCACAAGGAACAGGTTGGAGAGCATGATGATAACTAAACCCATAGCTCTTGCGGCGGGCGCGTTTGCAGGATTGCCGGCAAGAACGTTAAAGTATGTCGCAAAGGACGCGGCGAAAACCGCCATCCCCTGAACAATGCTTTTGAGCAGAGTGCGGCTGTCCAGCAGCTTTGCCTTGGGATCGCGCGGCCTGCGGGTCATGATATCGGTTTCTGCCGGCTGGCGCTCCAATACAATCGAGCAGGTCGGGTCGATTAAAAGCTCAAGCAATACAACGTGCAGAGGCAAAAGCATTAAGGAATCCGGCGCCACTCCTAGCATCGGAGCGAGCAGCGACGTAAAGGCTATTGGAATGTGAATCGTAAACACATAGCCTATCGCCTTTCTGATGTTGTCGTAAATCCTGCGGCCGTCCCTTACGGTTTCAACAATGGTCGTGAAGTTGTCGTCCATTAAAATAAGGTCGGCGGCCTCTCTCGACACCTCGCTCCCGCGCTTGCCCATGGCAATGCCGATGTCTGCGTATTTAAGAGCAGGCGCGTCGTTTACGCCGTCGCCCGTCATCGCAACGATTTCTCCGTTTTCCTTAAATGCCTTAACGATACGCATCTTATGTTCCGGAACAACGCGTGAGAATATGGAAACATCCTTGACTGCTTCCCGAAGCTCCTCGTCGGTCATTTCGTTAAGCATATCTCCGGTGATAATATGGTCGCTGTGCCCCATGCCTATTTTTTTTGCTATGGAGGAGGCGGTAATTCCGTTGTCGCCTGTAATCATAACGACTCGGATACCCGCTCTTCGGCATACCTCGATATCCTCTTTGACGCTCTCGCGCGGGGGATCGGCAAGGCCGATAAGACCGCAGAGCTTAAGACTGCATTCAGCTATGCAGGAAGGTATCTCGCTTTCCGACGCCGGATTCGAATATGCGACCGCGATAACGCGTAGCCCCTCCTCGGACATTGCGGTAACCTTACGCTCTGCGGCTCCCCTTTCCTCTTCTGTCATATTGCAGATAGTCAGTATTCTCTCAGGCGAGCCCTTTGCGGCAATTATCAGTTCCCCGTTTCTGCGCCAAACGTGGCCCATCATCTTAAGCTCGTTTGTAAAGGCATATTCGTTTATAAGCTCGCCGTTGAAGAGGCTCTCACTCGATATCCCATGGCTGTCGCAGTATTTAAGCATTGCCTTTTCCATAGGGTCATAGGCGTCTGTTTCGCAGCCCAGCCCCATGGTTTCGACAAGGGCATGCTCATCGCCGTCAGGCGCCCATATTTCCCGAACCGTCATTTGGTTCATCGTAATAGTACCCGTTTTATCTACGCACAGCACCGAAACTGAGCCAAGCGTCTCGACAGACGGCAGCTTTCTAACGAGAGACTGCTTCTTAGCGAGCCTCCACGCGCCCATAGACAGGAAAACCGTCAGAATAACAGGAAATTCCTCCGGTATCATAGCCATGGCAAGCGTAATTCCGGACAGGATGCTCTCAATTATGCGATCTTTGAAAATATGGTCAGGAAGGTTGATATAGGTAACTACGCTGACAAGCGCAAACAGTACGCCCGCGATTCCCGCACAGGTTTTGACCAGCTTGCCGGTTTGCTTTTGCAACGGCGTCGTTTCGTCCGGGGCGCTCGCCACATTTTTTCCGATTTTGCCATACTCTGTTTCCGCACCGATTTTGTCAACAAGAACGGTACCCGTTCCCTGCGTAACCAGAGTTCCAGCATAGCAGTAATCACGGCGCCAGTAATCGTTTGACGGCTCGGCGTTTTCCTCTGTGACCTTCCAAACTCCTTCGGCCTCGCCGGTAAGCGAGGACTCCTCCACGCAGAGGTCGTTGCACTTTACCACAACACCGTCGGCGGGGATCTTAACGCCCTCATATATCAGCATCAGGTCGCCCGGGACAAGGTCCGCGCTCGCAATCACCGTTTCCTCGCCGTCTCTTATTACCTTAACATGAGGCGCTGACAAATCCTTGAGCGCGTTTAGGGTTTTATCGGTTTTCCATTCCTGGATTACATCGATGCTGATAATGCCGATTACAAAAATCAGCATAATAGCGCCGTCTCTCGGCTCCCCGAGAATAAAATAAATGATTGCGGCTACAATCAGCAAAAGGAACATCGGCTCGCAGATTATATGGAGGGTTTTAATTAAAAAACTTTCCTTCTTCTGCGGCGTAAGTTCGTTTTTGCCGTACTGCTGCTGCAATCGCTTCGCTTCGGCGGAAGTTAGCCCCGCCATGTTTTTACCGTTGCCTGTCATAAAGAAACCTCCGTTTTCGCCTTTCGGCGGCGTTTGATTTCTCTTATGGCACCACAAACAAGGTCGTTCCGTTAGGTATAAAAATGCACACCTATGGAACATACTACTGTCCCACAGATGTGCCTGTTAACGCAATCTGCTGCCGCCGATCTGCGGCCCGGCCCCATGCACCCCAAAAAGGGCTCATCGCCTGCTCAGTTTGTACTGTTGATCTCGCATTCTGTTTAAGAATGTAATGCAGTGCAAAGAGATTACTGTGTATTATATGTTCCATCCACACATCTGTCAATATGAAAATGCTGTTTTCTAGAAAATATTAATCCTTTGCAATAATACGCTAGAGAGCGCCGAATACCCTTGCCGCCGCGTCGGCAAACAGACGCGCCGCCGCAAGCGCCTCCTGAAGCGTGTCGCCGCTGCTGCCGACCTCAATCAGCAGCGAACCGGGCGATGCCTGCTGATTATATCGATCCGCGGATATGTTTATCGGCCTCGCGAGTCCCTTATACCTCGCGTTCATAGCGGCCTGCAGCCTGAATGCAAGCTTCAAATTTTCCTGCCAGAACGGATTTTGAAGCCCTGAGGAACCTGTTCCGACAACCAGCATAACCTGCGAAGAGCTCTCTCCGTTTATATTGAGCGCGGTTTTATACGAGTTGCCGTTTGCGTCCATAAATGCGTCCCTGTGCAGATCTATAACAATCTTAATGCTAGGATACTTCTTTAGATAATCCTCCACTGAGGCAAGCGAGCGGCTGTAAGAGCCTGAATAGCTCGGATAATCGTACTTTCCGCGGTCGTGTATAACCGAAAAGCCCTTCTTTTCAAGCTCTCTGGTCAGTTCTTCGCCCACCCGTATCACGCTGTAATCCATATCCAGCGTATGCGCTTCACTTGTCTCCTTATAGCTCCCGTCGCAAAGGTACGATTCTGTTCCGTGCGTATGTATTATAAGTATCTGCGGGGAGCCGTCGAATTTAAGCTTAAGCGGCTCTTTGAACAGCGCGGCAACATCTATGTCTTTTGTTTCCCCCTTCATTTCTATACCCTCGTATGTCAGCGGCGGGTTCGATGCCGTTGTCGGTGTAGGCGTAGGGGTAGGCGTAGGGGTAGGTGTAGGGGTAGGTGTAGGGGTAGGCGTAGAGGTAGGCACCGGCACCGTACTGGGCGTCGGTGCCGGCGTAACATTTGCCGTAGCCTGGGGCGGAGCCGTTTTGTTTGCCTCCTTCAGCGATACGGACAGCATTTTTGTATCCGGCTTTGCGCCAAATTCAAACATATAAACCGCGCTCGCCACCGCGCCGCTCTCGCCGGCCCATCTGGCCGTAGTTTTAATTGCCCTC
>JAJUHS010000161.1 GCA_029267755.1 Clostridiales bacterium | reverse complement strand
TTTCGGACATCCAGGCAGGGTATAATTCTTTTACTGACCATCACTTAACCCCCGAACCTTGAAAGCACTGTCTTTAAATCAAGCGCACCGGTGTAGAGCGACTTTCCGAGTATGGCGCCCCATACTCCGATTTCCTGAAGCCTAATAAGCTCCTCCATCGAGCTGATGCCGCCGCTCGCGATGACATTTACGCCAATTGTCTGAAGGCGCTCATAAGCGCCGAGATTCGTGCCGGAGGACGCTCCGTCGCAGGCGATGTCGGTATATATCACAGTCTGAACGCCAACGTCCAAGAGCCTATGACAAAGCTCGAAGGCTTCTATTTTGCTTGTTTCCAACCAGCCGTTCACGGCGACGAAGCCGTCGCGGGCATCGACGCCGACAGCGATATGCCTGCCGTACTTTTTTGCCATTTCTGCGGTAAAATCAAAATTCTGTACAGCGATCGTACCTAAAATAACGCGCTCGGCGCCCGCCTCGAGGTAACGCTCGATTCTCTCCTCCGTGCGTATGCCGCCGCCTATTTCGACCTTAAGTCCGCTGTTTTTAAGGATATCCGATATAACCCCGAAGTTCTTCGGCTCGCCTTCCTTGGCGCCGTCCAGATCGACAAGGTGCAGGTTTTTTGCCCCCGCCGCCTTAAAGCCCGCCGCTGTTTCAAGTGGCTTTTCCCCGAAAACGGTCATTTTGTCGTAGTCGCCCTGAAAAAGTCTGACTACCCTTCCCTCGCGCAGGTCTATCGCAGGTAATATTTGCATCATTCTTCTCCTTGCTATATCTCTCCGAAGGCCTTTAAGAGCCTAAGTCCGGCGTCCCCGCTCTTTTCCGGGTGAAACTGCGCCCCGTAAACAAAGCCTGATCTCACCATACCGGTTACACGAACCTCATAATGAGAAACGGCTAGCGTATTCTCATCGCAGTCCTTCGCGTAGTAGCTGTGGACATAATAAACCCATTCGCCGCTTTTAAAGTACTTGAAAACCGGGTCATCCCTGACGATATTCAGCTTGTTCCAGCCCATGTGCGGAACCTTGAGGTCCGGGTCGACGTCGGCCGCAAGCGGCGCAATAACCCCGGGGATAAGTTTAAGGCCCTCATGCTCACCGTATTCGTAGCTTTTTTCGAATAAAAGCTGCATACCGAGGCATATTCCCAGCAGGGGTTTAATCTTTGCCTGCTCCCTTACTGTATCGACGAGTCCGGTTTCAATGAGCTTTCCCATTGCGTCGCCGAAGGCCCCGACTCCGGGCAGGATTATCTTCTCGGCGCTAATTAAATCTTCCTTTTTGTTCGTAACGCAGCAATCAAGCCCTAAAAAGCGCAGGCTTGACGAGAGGGAAAAGAGATTTCCCACTCCGTAATCTATTATCGCAATCATAAAAGCAGCCCCTTTGTAGAGGCGACTCTGCCTCCGCTTTGCTTAACGGCGTCGCGAAGCGCTCTTCCGAGCGCCTTGAACATAGCCTCAATTATATGGTGGCTGTTTTTGCCCGCGAGCTGCCTTATGTGCAGCGTGCAGCCCAGGCTGCGAGTCAAAGCCAGCATAAATTCCTCGGTGAGCTCCGTATCGAAATCTCCCACCTTTTGGGCAGGAATTTCGGCAGAGTAAGCCAGAAACGGCCTGCCGCTAATGTCTACGGCAACCAGTACAAGCGCCTCGTCCATCGGCAGAATCACGCTTCCGTAGCGGTTTATCGCTCCGCTTCCGCCAAGGCAGGCGCGTATCGCCTGTCCGAGCACTATGCCAACGTCCTCAACGGTGTGGTGATAATCCACCTCGGTATCTCCCTTGCAGGAAACGGACAGTCCGAAGCCGCCGTGAAACGAGAACAGCGTCAGCATGTGGTCGAGGAAGCCGCAGCCGGTGTTGATAACGCTTTCGCCGCCGTCGAGGTTTATCGTAAGCTTTATGTCGGTCTCCGCCGTTTTTCGTGCAATTGTTTCAGATCTCATATTCCCTCCAAAATCTCCCGCACAGCCGCAAGGAGCGCTTCCATCTCAATATCGCTGCCGACTGTGATACGCAGATAGTCCTCTATCCTCTCGCTTCCGAAGTATCGGACAAGCACACCCTTTTCACGGAGCTTTGAGTACAGCTCCGCCCCCGTCAGCCTTGGGTGCTTTGCGAACAGGAAGTTGGCACGGCTTTCGGTCATTTCAAAGCCCAGCGCTTTCAAAGCTTCCGCTGTTCTTTCCCTTGTCGCTCGTATACGGTCGGTGCAGCTTTCAAAGTAATCTCTATCCAGAACCGCCGCCGTTCCCGCAAGCTGCGAAAGACGGCTTACGCTGTAGGGATGGAAGCTGAACTTAACGCGGTTTAAATCCTTTATAAGCTCCTCATTTCCAGCCGCGAAGG
>JAJUHS010000053.1 GCA_029267755.1 Clostridiales bacterium | reverse complement strand
TCGATATAAGGCCTATTCTTTACTATCTTGAGTATCTGCCGAACAACTACAAGTCCGCTTTCGGCGCATTCGGCAATCCGCTTGTCTGGTGGGGAGGATTAGCGGCCTTTGTTTACGTTGTGATACGCTTCGTAAAGGCCAGGGACGATAAGGCGCTGTTTATTATAATAGGTTTGGCGGCGCAGCTTCTTCCATGGGTATTTATATCCCGCATAGTTTTCATATATCATTATTTCCCCTCGACGCTTTTCCTCGTGCTTTCGATCTGCTATGCCTTCAATTCGATGTACGAGCGAAACAAGGGACGTTATAAACTCGCGATAGCCGCTTATACGGCCGCCGCGGTGATTTTGTTCATAGCGTTCTACCCGGTGCTTACGGGGGTACCCGCGCCGCAGTGGTACACCACGAAATTCCTGCAATGGCTGCCATCCTGGCCGTTTTAAGGGTGGTAAGCCCAAGTATTTATAAGAGGTTGACTTAAAATGATTCTTACAGATTTTCACACGCACAGCAGATGCTCGGTCGACGGAACCGCAAGCATATACGACATGGCAAATGCAGCCGCGCAAAAGGGCATTTCGATAATGTGCATTACCGATCATGTTGACATAGACAACTTCGAAACCGGAAAAAAGCAGCATGACTGCTTTGCGCATTGGGAAAAAATGCTCCGCGAATACGCGGAAGCCAAGGATCGTCTCAAAGGCCAAATTGATCTCCGCCTGGGTATTGAACTTGGAGAAGCCAGCCACAATCCTGAAGATTCGCTAATGATATCGCAGACCAATGGTCTTGACTTCATAATCGGCTCCATGCACAACGTTAAGGATACGCCTGATTTCTGCTGCATCGACTATAAAAGTCAGCAACACTGCGGGGAACTTATAGAGAAGTATATTGAGGAGCATTTCGAGCTTGTAAGGCTCGGCTGTTTCGACGTTCTTGGGCATATCGGATACACAAGACGATATATGAAGCGAAGCGGGTTCGATATCGGACTTGCAGGGTTTGAGGACAGGCTGGGAGAGCTCTTCAGGCTCCTTTGTGAATCAGGAAAGGGGATCGAACTTAACACCTCCGGTATTCGAGACGGAACGGGTACGGCTTTTCCCGAGAAGGGCATATTGAAGCTTTACCATGAAGCGGGCGGCGAGATAATCACCGTGGGGAGCGACAGCCACAGGACGGCCGACGTCGGGGCGAATATCGCCGACGGCTATGAGCTGCTGCGCGAGGCCGGTTTCAGATACGTTACGGTTTTCAGGGACAGGAAACCGGAATTCATAAAATTATAGGGGGATAGCAATGATTGCAATAGGATCGGACCATGCGGGCTTTGAGCTTAAGCGTGAGGTAATGAAGCATCTTGAGGAGCTTGGATTACAATATAAGGACTACGGCACCTACTCGGCGGAAAGCTGCGACTATCCCGATTTCGGAGAGGCCGTGGGACGCGCCGTCGTCTCTGGCGAATGCGAGAGGGGAATTCTTATCTGCGGAACAGGCATAGGCATAGGCATGGCGGCGAACAAAATACACGGCGTGCGCTGCGCCACATGTTCCGACTGCTTTTCGGCCGATATGGCAAGACGTCACAATAACGCCAATATTTTGGCCTTCGGTGCCCGTGTCGTGGGTGGAGGGCTTGCGCTGATGTTGGTCGATACTTTTCTTGGCACCGAGTTTGAGGGCGGCCGCCACGCAATACGTGTTGATAAGATAATGAGCCTTGAAAACAAATATAAATGAGGACGGGGACAGCTTTGAGAAGCGAAAATAGGAAAATCTATAAAAAGCGCAGGCCGGTTAAAACCACACTAAAGGTGTTTGGGATTTTGCTCGCCGCGCTTATCGTGCTGTTTATCGTCGCTTTTTTCAGTTTTCAGAGATACATAGTCTATACGCCAGACGGGCCGAGGCTTGAAATCCCGATCGTTCAGCGATATAGGAAATGAATTTGCTGCTTATTTAAAAAAATGTTGGGGTTTCGCTCTCGAACCCCAACATTTTTTAACATTTTAAGAATTATATATAGCCTTTATCGCCTTGTATGTCATATAGCAGTCCATCTTGGATACGACCTCGAAGGGCGAATGCATTGAGAGGACCGGCACGCCGCCGTCAATAGTTTCAATGTTGCGCTGCGCCATATACATTGCAACCGTTCCGCCGCCGCCCTGGTCGACCTTTCCGAGTTCCGCCATCTGCCAGACGACTCCGTTTTTCTCGTATAGTCCGCGAATCCTTCCTACAGTTTCCGCAGAAGCGTCGTTTGAGCCGGATTTGCCCTTTGAGCCGGTAAACTTGAGTATTGCGGTGCCATAATTCACCTTTGCGCTGTTGCGTTTTTCCGAAACCTCCGGGTAATTCGGGTCGAAGGCGTTGCAGACGTCGGCTGACAGGCAGAAGGAGTTTGCAAAGCATTCTGTGAGCCTTACCCCGTTGCTTGCACACAGCGACTCCATAAACCACTCGAAGCTGCGGGACTTCATTCCCGAAACTCCCTCGGAGCCGATTTCCTCCTTGTCGGCGATTACGCACACCGCGGTTTTTTCGGGTTTTTCGACATCAAGCAGCGCGGCAAGTCCCGCGTAAACGCAGGAGCGGTCATCCTGACCGTAGGACCCTATCATGCTGCGGTCTATGCCGATATCCCTCGCGCTGTATGCCGGAACCGCCTCAAACTCGGCCGAAAGAAAATCCTCCTCGACCATACCGTACTTTTGGTTCAAAAGCTCGAGAACTGTAATCTTTACGCGGTCACTTCCCTCGGTGTCCGCATCGGGGATGCTTCCGGCAAGTATGTTGAGCCCCTCTCCGGTTATTGCCTCAGCCATGGACTTTTTCATCTGGTCCGCGCTTAGATGCGGAAGCAGGTCGGTAATTACAAGCTGCGGCTCATCAGGCGACGCTCCGATAGAAACATCTACAACCTCGCCGCTTTTCAGCGCAACCGTACCGTAAAGCTCAAGCGGCACCGCGAGCCACTGATACTTCTTGATTCCACCGTAGTAATGCGTCTTAAAAAGGGCCAGCTCTCCGTCCTCGTAGAGCGGCACCTGCTTTAAATCAATTCTCGGAGCGTCAATATGGGCAGCCGAGATATTTACTCCCTCGCCGAGAGGCTTTTTGCCGATAACGGCCAGTATCAGAGACTTTCCTCTGTTATTCCAGTATATCTTATCTCCCTGCCTAAGCTCCATTCCCGAAGCATATGGCTTAAAGCCCTTAGCCTCTGCCAGTTTAATCGCATACCTTACTCCAAGACGCTCCGTCTTCGAGCTGTCGAGGAACTTCTTATATCCCTCGCAGTATGCTTCGCAGGCCTTCTTATCCTCAGCGGAAACCGTATCATAGGCGTTCTTCTGCTGATAAAAAAGCTTATCCTTTTTACCGGGCATGAATTTTACCCTTCCTTTCGAGTTTTATCCCAGAACCTTTTTCATGGCGCTTTCGATTATTTCGAGGCCCCTTATCAGTTCGCCCCTTTCGATCGTAAGCGCCGGCATGATTTTGAGAACGCAGTCCTTCCTGCCGGCCCTTTCGATAACGAGTCCGTTTTTAAAGCATTCCCTGCCTACCTTTCCGGCGGCATCCTCAATCTTAACCCTTCCGAAATCGACGCCGTGTATAAGTCCGATTCCGCGGTATTCCAGGTTTTTATCCATTGGCAGCAGCCGTTCGGTGACAAATGTACGAATCAGAGCCTCGTTCTCGTAAGTTTTCTGATCCAGATTATACATTTCGCGGTATTCCAAAGCCGCCTTTGCGGCAACAAAGGCCATCTGATTACCCCTGAAGGTGCCGTTGTGCTCGGCGGGCGACCAAATATCGTGCTCAGGCTTTATAAGCAGCAGGGACATAGGCAGGCCGTATCCGCTTATCGATTTGGACTGCACTACCATGTCAGGCACGATACCCGCGCGCTCGAAGGAGAAGAACTTTCCCGTTCTGCCGCAGCCGACCTGTATGTCATCGACCACCAGCAGCACACCCTGCCTGTCGCAGAGAGCGCGAAGATCCCGCATGAACTTTTCGCTTAAGATGATTACTCCACCCTCTGCCTGAACGGTTTCGATAAAGACCGCAGCAGGCTTTTCAACTCCCGAGTACTCGTCGGTCATCAGCTCCTCCATATAAGCAATAGTGTCTATTTCCGGATGGAAGTGCGGATGCGGAATAAAGGTCGTGCCGTAAAGCGGCTGTCCCGCTCCGGCGCGCGGAGTTTTTCCGCTGGTTATTGAGAGGCTTCCAAGCGTCATTCCGTGAAAAGAACCGGTAAGGGCGAATATGCCGGTCCTTTTCGTAACCTTGCGGCTTAGCTTAAGCGCGGCTTCAACGGCGTTTGTTCCCGTTGGGCCGCAGAACATAATCTTATAGTTATAACCTCTGGGCCTTAATATCTTGTCCCGATATGTTCTTAGAAATTCCTCCTTGGCAGCCGTATGTAAATCAAGCGCATGGCTTATGAAGTCGTTTTCGATATATTCGATTATCCTCGCTTTGATATAATCGTTGTTGTGTCCGTAGTTAAGCGCGCCAGCGCCGTTAAAAAAGTCGAGATATTCTCCGCCGTCGTCGGTGTACATCTTTGACATCTTAGCCTTTGTAAAGGATACAGGGAAGCTGCGGCAGTATGATCTTACATTGGATTCCAGTTCTTCATAAATACTCATTTTCGCCTTCACCTTTTATTATTGATTATTATTTTGAGCAGATTTCTGCATTCTTTTCTGAATTCATCCTCGCTGTCAAAACTGTTTTCCAAAATGTAATCGCAGTTTTTTTCAAAATAGCTGTTGTCCTTCTGTGCCGCAATTCGGAGAATGGCATACTCCCTGTCTATGCCCTCGCGCTCCATAATACGCTTTATCCGCAGTTCCACGGGAGCGATTACGCCAACGGTAACACCGCACCTTTCGGAGATGCCGCTTTCAATTAAAGCGATAGCGTCGATTCCGGCAATGCCTTTGCCCTCTTCCTCGGCCTTTTTCAAGATTTGCTCGACCTTAAGCGCCACATACTTATGCGTTATCGAATTGAGGCGCAAAAGCGCCTCCTTATCCTCAAATACGATTTTTCCAAGCGCCTTACGGTCAAGAACACCTCCGGCCATTGCTCCCGGGAATTCCTTGCCTATTTCCGAAATCATTTCCTTAGAACTTTGCAGCAGTTCATGGTACAAAGCGTCGCAGTCAATCGCACAGCCGCCCGCCGCCTCAAGCTCACGGAGAAACGTTGTTTTGCCGCAGCCGGTACCGCCTGTAATGCCTATGACAAGCATTTTAATCTCCCCCAAGATCGACAATGTTAAAGCCCGCCGCCTTTTTAAGCCTGTTCGCAACAGCGAGGCCAAGCCCATCATCCTTTGGGCACTGGGCAAATATCTCCGTTACATCGGTGTCGTCAAAGCCCCTTAATGCATCAAAAAGCCGCTCGGCCTGGGTTTTTAAGTCTGTAGAGCTGCCGAAGGTTCGGGTAGTTAATTTGTCAAACATAAAAGCATACTCATCAAAGCAGAGAATTCCGGTTTTTTCGGACGCATGCTCCTTTATATACTGCGCGGCACGTTCCGGATATCCGCATACGACGGTTACGGGCGCTTTGGGCGCATAGTGGCGGTATTTCATGCCCGGAGCCTTGGGTTTTTCCCCCTTGTCCATCAGCCGCCAAACAGCTTTGTCCACCCTGATTTCGCCTAGAACGGCCTCAAGCTGCTCCAGCGTTACCCCGCCGGGGCGAAGAAGCCTTGGAGGCTTTTCGGTCAGATCTATGATCGTCGATTCGAGACCGACGGCGCAGTCGCCGCCGTCGATTATCGCATCTATCTTGCCGTCCATGT
Organism: Clostridiales bacterium; assembly: GCA_029267755.1. Lineage (GTDB taxonomy): Bacteria > Bacillota > Clostridia > Oscillospirales > Oscillospiraceae > DUPK01. The sequence goes on along the minus strand of JAJUHS010000053.1, from coordinate 6,964 downwards.
CCTGGAACACATGTTTAAAGCTGGTGGTGCTCGGCCTTCCCGAAATATTTGCCGAAGGAGCAGCTATCGGTACTCCTGCGGCTTTGATAAGCTTGATTGTTATCGGATGCTTCGGACAGCGCATGCCGACTGTCGGAAGCCCGGCCGTGGTAACGTCGGGCACGACGTCTTTTCGCTTTAGTATTAGGGTCAGCGGTCCCGGCCAGAATTTTTTAGTCAGTATATATGCTTCACTCGGAACGTCCTCGCAGTATCGCTCAATCCAGCTCTCTTCAGCGACGTGGAGAATCAGCGGATTGTCCTGCGGCCTGCCCTTTGCGATAAAAATTCTTTTTACAGCCTCCGCGTCTAACCCGTTCGCGCCAAGTCCGTACACCGTCTCGGTCGGTATAGCCACCGTTCCGCCGCGCCTTATAATTTCCGCGGCGGCTTCTATTTGTCCGCCATCGTCCTCAATATTCTCAATGCGAAATACTCTTGTGGTCAACTCAATTTTCCTCGTTCATCCTAAGCTTCTCGGCCTGATCCGCCGTCACCAGCGCGTCAATGATCTCATCAAGATCGCCGTTCATTATCTGGTCTATCTTGTAAAGGGTAAGCCCGATACGGTGGTCGGTCACGCGTCCCTGCGGATAGTTGTAGGTTCTGATCCTTTCGCTTCTGTCGCCGGTTCCAACCTGGCTTTTACGCTCCGCCGCGTAAGCCGCGTTTTGCCTCTCGCGTTCAGCTTCGTAAAGGCGGGAAGCCAAAATTTTCATGGCCCTGTCGCGGTTTTTATGCTGGCTTCGCTCGTCCTGACATTCGACCACCGTGCCAGTCGGCAGATGAGTAATGCGTATCGCGGACTCGGTCTTGTTGACGTGCTGGCCGCCCGCTCCCGAGGAGCGATAGGTGTCGATCTGCAAATCGGCGGGATTTATATGGAAATCCACCTCGTCCATCTCGGGCAGAACCGCGACTGTCACCGTCGAGGTATGGATTCTCCCCGACGCCTCGGTATCCGGAACGCGCTGAACGCGGTGGACTCCGCTTTCAAACTTTAGCCGCGAATATGCCCCATCGCCCTCGATGACAAAGCTGACCTCCTTGATTCCGCCGAGCTCGGTCTCGTTTATGTTCGCTATTTCGGTCTTCCAGCGCTTGGACTCGGCGTACATTGAGTACATGCGAAAAAGGCTCTGCGCGAAAAGCGCCGCCTCCTCGCCGCCCGCGCCGCCGCGTATCTCGACTATGACGTTCTTCGAATCGTTCGGATCCTTAGGCAGCAGCAGGATTTTTAGCTTTTGCTCCATTTCTGCCATCGCTTCCTTCGCGGAATTGTACTCTTCCTGCACCATCTCGCGAAATTCGGGGTCGTCTATCTTCCCGTCAAGTAAGGCCCGTGCCTCCTCGGCGTCGCTTTTGTACTTTTTATAGGCTCTGTAAGCCTCGACGACCGGAGTCAGATCCTTCTGCTCGCGGGCAAGCCTTGCTACAGCCTGCGGATCGTTGTAAACGTCCGGGCTTCCCATGCGGTTTTCTATGTCAATATACTTTTCTTCTAGAAGTTTGATTTTTTCAAGCATATCTTAATTATACTCCCAAATGTTATCAGAGTATTTTACCATGTAAATGCCTATTTGTAAACGACATGTGCGCAGAAAAGCATAAAGCAGTTATCACAAATGCCTTGCGTTTCCTTCATCCGCTTGCTTCGTCCCAGCTTAAGTAAAGATTGTCAAGTTCCCGTTCGGCCGTATGCCGCCTTTCGCCTATTTCAATAAGCTTTTCATAGTCAGACGAAAATTTTTCGGCTTCTGCATCGAGTTTTTTCAGTTCTTCCTCTTTTGCCGCAATCTCCCGCTCAAGCCTTGCCATAAGCTTTGCAGTATCCTGAGGCTTCTGCTTTTTCTTTGGCTTATTCTCTTTCCTTTCGGATTGCTTTTTTATCTCCGCAAACCGCGCTGCGTTCTCCTTAAATGCCCTGTACTGCTCGAAGGTGCCCTTAAAATCGTTTATTTTTCCGTCTCTGAGCTCCCAAATGCGGGTAGCAAAGCGGTTAATAAAGTACCTGTCGTGCGAAACGAACAGAAGCGCCTCCTCGTATTCCTCGAGCGCTTCCTCTATCCATTCCCTCGATATTATGTCCAGATGGTTCGTCGGCTCGTCAAGAATCAGGAAATTGATATCGTCCTTCATCAGCGAGCACAGGCGAAGGCGGCTCTGCTCGCCTCCCGAAAGCGCGGAAACAGGCTTAAACACATCCTCGCCCGTAAACTTGAAGGCTCCGAGCCTGTTTCGCGCCTCCTGCGGAGCAAGATTTTCATATATCACCATCGTATCAAGCACGCTGAGGCTTGGATTTTTGAATTTTATTATCTGCGGCAGATAGGCGGTTTTTACCGAAGGCCCCTTCTTTATATATCCGGAATCCGCTTCCTCCTCGCCCACAAGTATTTTTATAAACGTCGATTTGCCAGTGCCGTTATCTCCGATAAGCGCGATGCGCTCGCCGCCCTGCACCAGCAGCTCCGCTCCGCTGAAGAGCGTTCTCCCCTCATAGCTTTTCGATAGCCCCTTAATTACAAGCACCTCGTCGCCCGAAAACTCCTTTTCCCTGAAGCCCGCGCTTATCCGGCGCTCCATCTCCGGACGTTCTGTTTTGTCCATTCTCTCAATGCGAGAGCGTATCGCAAAGGACTTCCTCATAAGCCTCTGGTTTCCCGTCCCCCACTGGTAAAGCCTGTCGGCAGCATCGGAAAGGCGCTTGAGTTCCTTTTGCTCCTGCTCGTATTTTTTAAGCTGTTCTTCGATTCTTCTCTGCTTTTCCACAGTGAAAAAGCTGTAATTCCCGTTGTAAAATTCGGCTTTGCCGTTTACTATCTCGATAACCCGTCCGGCTATCCTGTCGAGAAAAAAGCGGTCGTGCGATATCGCAAGCACCGTTCCTTTGAAGCGCAGGAGATAGTCTTCAAGCCATTCGGTTGCGCGAAGGTCTAGATGGTTCGTAGGTTCGTCCAACAGCAGGATGTCCGTCTTTTCGAGAATAAGGCGAGCAAGGTTGACCCTCGTCTTCTCGCCGCCCGAAAGGCTGTCAAAGGGCTGGGAGCGCATCTTTTCGGAAATTTCCAGTCCGTTCGCAACCTTGTTTATATCCATATCTGTATCGTAGCCGCCGAGCGCCTCAAATTGCGCCATAAGGCCGTCATACTCGCGGAGCAGAGCCTCGTCCGCTTCTTTTGACATTCTCTCTTCGAGAACTTCCATGCGAGACCTTATTTCGTCGAGCCGCAGGTGCGCCGAGCGCAGAACGTCCTCGGTCGTATATCCAGCCGGGTAAACCGGTATCTGCGATATAAGACCGAGGCGCTTTCCCGTACCTATGGCGACCGTACCTTCGTCCGGTTCAATTTCACCGACGATAATATTAAAAAGGGTGGTCTTCCCTGCCCCGTTTTTGCCCAGTATCCCGACGCGCTCACCCTCCAGAACTTCAAAGGTAATCCCGTCGAGTATGTTTTTCCCCTGTTCGAAGGCCTTAACGACCCCCCGCACCGAGATGTCCGTCATTGCATGCTCTCCTGTTGCTGTCTTGTGTAGTATCCCATACCCTTAAAAGCGTGTCGAAATAGTCATTCCGACACGCCATGTATGGCCACATAATTTCAGAGCGTTCCGAAAATCCTGTCGCCCGCGTCTCCGAGGCCGGGTACGATATAGCCGCGTTCGTTCAGCCTTTCGTCCAAAGCTGCCGTATAGATATCGACGTCGGGGTGCTCCTTCTTTAGCAGCGCGACTCCCTCTGGAGCCGAGATAATCGAAACCAGCTTTATTCGCTTGCAGCCGTAGCTCTTAATAAGCTCTATCGCCGCAGAGGCGCTTCCGCCGGTCGCGAGCATGGGGTCAACGATAAAAACGCTACCCTCGGCAATGTCGCTCGGCATCTTGCGGTAGTAGTATACGGGTTCAAGGGTTTCCTCGTTCCGGTAGAGCCCTATATGGCCCACCTTTGCGGTGGGAATCAGCTTCAGGAAGCCGTCCACCATGCCCAGTCCCGCCCTCAGGATCGGAACAACGGTAATGTTGCATCCCAGCCGGTTTGCGTTTGCGGACATAATCGGCGTTTCGACCGTCACCCGCTCCAGGGGAAGATCCCGTGTCGCCTCGCAGCACAGTATCATCGCCATTTCCGAAATTGCCTCGCGGAAGTCGCGGTTGCCGGTACTTTTATCCCTTATAATCGATAGGTTGTGCTGGAGCAGCGGATGGTTGAAAACGTATAATTCTGACATATATTTTACCCCTTTGCTATTCTTTCTCTTTCAGCCTGCGAAAGGCGGAGATATATCGGCCGCAGGTCGTCCGCCCCGCCGCTTTCCTTGCCGGCGGCAGCGGCGGCGACTCCCCATGCGGTCTGATATCTAAGGTTTTCAGGTGCGATGAATGCGGATATTCCATTTTCCGCCAGATACTTATAGCTTATTTCAGACCCGTCACCGACCAGAGTGTATCTTTTGCCGCTCTCCCGAATCTCCTTTGATAGCTCGGAAAGCGGAATAGCCCTGTCCTCACAGATGCGTTCCGGTTTTCCATCCCTCATTTCAAAAAGGGCGTTGTATACCTCCGACCTGCGTGCGTCCATTACGGAGCAGATTACGCCGTCGGAATACGAGAGCTGCCAGGCCATAGCCTCCAGCGTCGATACTCCCACAGCGGGAATATCCCGGGCCCAGGAAATGCCCTTTGCCGCCGAAACCCCGATTCTTATTCCGGTAAACGAGCCCGGCCCTCTCGCTACGGCTACGAGTCCGATGTCTTCGTAGCTTAGGTCTGCGTTTTTCAGCATGTCCTCGATAATCGGCAGAAGCGTCCTACTGTGCGTAAGGCCACTGTTCTGATAAGACTGCGCGATTATCTTTCCATCCTCGCAAACGGCGGCGGATACCGATTTCGCGGAGGATTCAAGCGCCAATATCTTAATTTTCTCCACCCCCGAAGCCGGTAAGATTTTCAACGGTGATCCTGCGCTCGCCGTCGTTTTCGCCGCGCTCTATTCTGACTCTCACGGTATCGCCGTCGAACACGCCGTCGACGTTCTCGCTCCACTCAACGGCAAGAACGCCGCCGCGGCCGAGATAGTCCTCCCATCCGATGTCAAAAAGCTCGTCGCAGCCGGAAAGCCGGTACATGTCAAAATGAAAAAGCGGAACCTCTCCCATGTATTCGTTCACTATCGTGAAGGTAGGACTCGAAACCCGCGCCTTCAGGCCCATGCCTTCGGCAAGCCCGCGCACGAAGGCGGTCTTGCCCGCTCCCATCCCCCCGTAAAGCGCGATTACCATGCCGGGGCGCACCAAAGCTGCGAGCTTTCTGCCGAGAGCTTCGGTTTCCTTTTCATTTTTCGTATAAAGCGTCATTATTTTCACCGTTAAACAATTTAATCGCTTTATCTTACCACTATTTGTCGGATAATAAAAGTGTAATTTAAAAATATGATTTACTATGCCGTTTAATGATGTTAAAATGTTGGAAGATTCAAAATTTAAGGAGCCTTCGGCGTGAAAAGAGTGATTTACAACATCGTAGTTAAGCTGGAGCAGGCGGTAAACAAGGTTAAGGGCAGCCTGTCCTCGCTGACCATGCGAGAAGTGATGTACTACCTGAGAAAAAGTATGCTTGCGGCAAAGAATTACCTTGTAAAGTCCGACTTTGTTTTGCTTTCTCTCTGCGTTGTCTGCACCGTCTTCGGCGTAGTTATAATCTCCAGCGCGACCCGCAGCTATCAGACAAACTCGTATGTATATATACAGATTGCGTCTCTTATAATCGGAATAGCGGCTTTCGTGGTTTTCTCATTGATCGACCTTGATCTCATAGCCGATAAGTGGAAATACATTTTTGTTTTCAACGTGGTTTTTTTTCTCACTCTTTTGGTGTGGGGCGTTTCGGGCGGCACCGGAAACCGCGGCTGGCTGCGCTTCGGCCCTATCGGGATACAGCCCGCAGAGGTTGTAAAAATAACCTTTACTATACTCCTCGCAAAGCAGATTTCATTTCTAAGCGGGTTCAAGCTGAATTCCTTTATCTCAATAGCACAGCTTGCAGCGCATTTTATCTTGATGTTCGGCCTTATTATCTTTGTATCGGACGACCTTGGCTCAGCCCTCGTATATCTTATGATTTTTATCGTAATGCTTTTTTCGGCCGGTATCAAGCTACGCTGGTTCGGGCTTGGAATACTGGCTTTAGGTGTGGTGTCGCCGATAATATGGAATCATTTTTTGGGTGAGTATCAAAAGCAGCGCATCCTTGCCCCATATTTCCCCGATCTTGTAGACCCCTCCGGGCTAGGAATAACATGGCAGGCAAACCAGAGCAAGATTGCTCTGGCCTCGGGAGGCCTGACTGGGCAGGGCCTTTACCATGGCGTGCAAACGCAATCCAACTCACTCTTTGCAAAGCATACCGACTTTATATTTGCGGTGGTTGGAGAGGAACTGGGCATGATCGGCTGTATAGCCATAATATTGCTTCTCGCGGCGGTTATACTTCGCTGTATTTATGTGGGAGTAAAGTGCAACAGCTTTAAGGGTTCTCTTGTGTGCATGGGCTTTGCGGGAATGCTGATCTTCCAGACATTTGAAAATATCGGCATGTGCGTTGGACTGACCCCGGTCATAGGCATTACGCTCCCTTTTTTCAGCTACGGTGGATCATCGATAGTAACGCTTTTTGCGGCAATGGGAGTCGTTTCTGGAATCTGGCAAAGGCGAAACCCCGGAAGGCGAAATTACTCTTCGATAATATACTGAAAACTGCGGCTGGTTTCAGCCGCAGTTGAGCTTGTCGAAAAACTTGTTTACAGCAAAAAAGCTTCGCAGAATTTCCGCCACGAATGGCGGAAACAAAGTCAAATCTGTCATTTCCGGCGGCGTGTACGTCGGAAATGACACCTCTCATGACGGCGCGGCAGAGCGGCCGTCAT
>JAJUHS010000146.1 GCA_029267755.1 Clostridiales bacterium | reverse complement strand
CCCGCCGCTGAGCAGAAAGCCTACGGGAGCGTCCGCGTCTAACCTCTTTTCTATTCCGGCGACGAGTTTTTTTCTGATGTTCATGCAGATTGTATCAATATCGTCATAGCAGACGGCTTCGACATTCGCTATGTCGCGATAGCAGGTAAACTTGCCGTCCGCGTAATAGTGCCCTGGAGGGAAGGGCATGACCTTATCCGTAAGGCCCACTAGGTTTTTTGCCTCGCTCGCGAATATTATTGCGCCGCTACTGTCATAGCCGTAAAAAAGCGGGCGGATGCCTATGGGATCGCGGGCGGCTATGCATGTGTTCTTTTTGCCGTCATAGATGATAAGGGCAAACTCGGCGTCCAACTTTTCGAACATTCCGAGGCCAAATTCGCGGTACATAGGCAGAAGGATCTCACAGTCGGAACCGCTCTTAAAGCAATATCCCCTCTTTTGCAGCTCCCGCTTTATCGCCCTGAAGCCGTATATTTCACCATTGCAGACCAAATAGTCCCCGTCAAGCTCAAACGGCTGCATGCCGCTTTCGTCAAGGCCCATAATAGCGAGGCGGTGAAAGCCCATTAGACCGCAGCCCGTTTCTATAATCCTGCTTGCATCCGGTCCTCTGGAAATAGTGCGGTCAAAGTACTTTTTAAACTCCTCGGCGTCGATTCCTGCACCGCAGAAACCCATAATCGAACACATATTGTGCTCCCCCTTCAAAAGTAAAATAGAATCTACAGCTATAACAAAGGAAGCGCCGATTAATCGATGCTTCCTTAATAGGACGAGCTGCTGTGCGCCCGCGGTGCCACCTATTTTACCCTTTGGGGGTCTCTCTGAAGGCTTCCGGTTTGAAAGCCCATCCGCTTAACGCGCGGATACACGTCGCACCTACTGACCCTAAGGGCGTTCGGATTGCGGCTCCAAAGTGTTATTCGTGCAGGCTCGTTATGCGGCTTCCATCATCACGCACTCGCTGGAAACGAGTAACTGCAGTACTTCTCTTTATCATAGCCTTTTATAAATATTACATATTATTTTATGCTGAACAGAATATCGCCATAGGAAGGATACGGCCAGAAATTCTTGGCTGTCATTGTTTCAAGCTCGTCTGCTGCACTTCTGAGCCCGTTCATTGCTCCGATCACCGTTTCCTTATAATATACGGCAAGCTCCAGAGCGTCACCGATATCCTTTGTTGCGGCAAGAGCGTCGTCAAGAGCCTTTACCTTTTCGAACATCGAGGCGGCGGCATCCGAGAGGCGGACAAGCAGCTCTTCTTCATAGCTGCAATTGATTTTGGGTGAAACGGCCTTCTTGAGAGAAGCCGTCTCGGAAAGCTCCTTCGAAAACGCGCTTACGGCCGGAAGAATATCCCTCTTTGCCATTTCGAGCATCGTAAGCGCCTCAATGTTGAGAATTTTTACATAGTTCTCAAGACTTATCTCATAGCGCGAGTGGATCTCGGCCTCGCTGAATACCTTATGCGAGGTAAATAGCTCTATATTTTTGGGACTGATCATATAGGGCATGCAGTCGGGAGTTGTTTTAAGGTTAAGGAGTCCGCGCTTTTCGGCTTCGGCAACCCAGGCGTCATCATAGCCGTTGCCGTTGAAAATAATGCGCTTGTGATCCTTAATGGTCTTCTTAATCAGATCGTTCAGCGCAGAATTGAAATCGTCGGCCTCGCAGAGTATATCCGCAAACTGCCTGAGTTCTTCGGCTACGGCGGTGTTCAGCACGACGTTTGCGTCGGAAATAGAGATGCTTGAACCGAGCATGCGGAACTCGAACTTGTTGCCGGTAAATGCGAATGGTGAAGTGCGGTTTCGGTCTGTTGTGTCCCTGAAGAATCGCGGCAGCACCTGGACGCCGATTTTAAGGTGTTCCTTTTTCTTGGCGTCGTACTCGGTGTCGTTTTCTATGCTTTCCAGAATGCCGGTTAGTTCCGCACCGAGGAAAACCGATACTATTGCCGGAGGCGCTTCATTCGCGCCGAGGCGGTGATCGTTACCTGCGCTGGCCACGGATATGCGGAGAAGGTCCTGATACTCGTCAACGGCCTTGATAATCGCACAGAGGAAAATGAGGAACTGCGCATTCTCCTTCGGGGTATCGCCGGGCTCGAGAAGATTTACCCCGGTATTGGTGGAAATAGACCAGTTATTGTGTTTTCCGCTTCCGTTTATCCCCTCGAAGGGCTTTTCATGGAGCAGGCAAACCATGCCGTGCTTCTTCGCCACCTTCTGCATCATTTCCATCGTAAGCTGGTTGTGATCCGCAGCGATGTTTGTGGTCGTGAATATGGGGGCAAGCTCGTGCTGTGCGGGCGCAACCTCGTTATGCTTTGTCTTTGCGAGTATGCCGAGTTTCCAGAGCGCTTCGTCGAGATCCTTCATATAAGCGTTGACTCGGGGCTTGATGGAACCGAAGTAATGATCCTCCAGCTCCTGTCCCTTTGGAGGCTTTGCGCCGAACAGAGTCCTCCCCGTATATATCAAATCTTTTCTTTTTTCGTATACTTCCTTGTCTATTAGGAAATACTCCTGCTCGGGTCCGACTGTGGTTCTGACGGAGGTGACATCCTCGTTTCCGAAAAGCCTGAGCACCCTTAAAGCCTGCCTGTTGATGGCCTCCATGGAGCGGAGTAGCGGGGTCTTCTTATCAAGCGCTTCTCCGCCATATGAGCAGAATGCGGTGGGAATGCAGAGCGTGCCGTCCTTTATGAACGCATAAGATGTCGGATCCCATGCCGTATAGCCTCTGGCCTCGAAGGTGGAGCGCAGCCCGCCGGAGGGGAAGCTGGAAGCGTCGGGCTCGCCCTGAATTAGCTCCTTGCCCGAAAACTCCATGATGACCTTGCCCTCCTTGGTCGGAGAGATGAAGCTGTCGTGCTTCTCGGCGGTAATTCCGGTCATCGGCTGGAACCAGTGGGTAAAATGCGTAGCGCCCTTTTCTATGGCCCAATCCTTCATTGCGTTTGCTACGACCGCGGCCACATCTATTTCAAGGCGCTGACCGTTTTTTATGGTATTCTGCAGCTTTGCGAAAGTATCCTTGGGAAGGCGTTCTTTCATTACTACGTCGTTAAAAACCAGCGAGCCGAATAACTCTGTGGTGCTGCTCATGGTATCCTCTCCTTTTTAGCTTGTAAAATAAAAAGAGGCGCAAAAACTCACAGATAATACTATCTGCGACGCCTTTGTCGCCTTTAAAGCTATGACATTCAGAATTTATATTTTTGAGTATTCTATTCTCCCCAAGCATCTTTGTCAATAGATTTGAACGATATTTTTTAAGTTCTTGCATAATTACAAGAGACGTGTTCCCGAAAAGGGCAAAATAGTTAAAATGCAACAAACAGAGATGCGCACCGCATAAAACAATAGTATTTCCGCAAGCAGGATTAGGGTATCCTGCCTTAGTCATTAATTATAGCCTTCTTGTTCTTTTTTCTGTTTCTCTTTTTCCTTTTCGCTCATAAGCTTGTTATAAAGCTCTTCGCCGACGCAGAGCTTCGCGTATTTGCACCATGAAATGCAGGATTGGATGTCGTTGTAGGCGACAAAGCCGCAATTATCGCATGGTACGGAAATGTCTGTTGAAAACAGCTCTATTTCGCTTCCGCAGTTCGGGCAAATCTTGATTTCGAGCGTCGGAGTTTTTAGTCTGCTTACTCCCGGACATGAATCATACATATCGCCGCCTCCTGTTCATGTTGATCTTGGGCTTTCCTTTGGGGCCGGTGCCTTGACAACAATAAGCTCTAAAGTATCCGGGCCGAGATTTTTTACGTTCATTTTGGTGTTGAACGGAATTTTCAGAAGCGTTCCCGCCTCATATTCATGTATCTCCTGCCCGTCAAGCCCAATGGAGAGCCTTCCTCTTAAAACCGTCATATAGACGTTTGAGTTTGAAAAGTGCTCCGGCAGGCCCTCGTTCTGATTGAAAACCATGTGCAGATAATGGACGTTCTCGTCAAATATAACCTTCTCCACGGCCTTTTCGTTGCCTCTTGAAAGCTTAAATACCTGTTCT
>JAJUHS010000142.1 GCA_029267755.1 Clostridiales bacterium | reverse complement strand
TGCCATCCATCCGGGTTATGGCTTCCTGTCGGAGAACGCCGATTTTGCACGTGCTTGCGAAGCCGCGGGTATAAAATTCATCGGGCCTCCGTCGGACGTTCTTGATAAAATGGGCGACAAGCTAAGCGCAAAAGCCATAGCAACAAGCTGCGGCGTTCCGGTCATTCCCGGAACCTCGGAACCACTTAAGGATGCTGCGGAGGCAATTGAAAAGGCCCGCTCCTTCGGTTTCCCCGTAATACTCAAAGCGGCGGGAGGCGGAGGCGGCCGGGGCATGCGCCGCTGCGACACCGTCGAGGAGATAGAAACCGCCTTTCCTCTTGTCAAGAACGAAGCGATAAAGGCCTTTGGCAACGACGAAATTTTTATAGAAAAATTCCTTGTTGAACCCAAACACATTGAGGTTCAGATCCTTGCTGACGAGCACGGCAACATAATGCACCTCGGCGAGCGCGACTGCTCGCTCCAGCGCCGCTATCAGAAGGTGGTGGAGTTCTCCCCAGCGTTTTCGGTCCCTCTGGAGGTCCGTGAAAAGCTTTATTCGGATGCGGTTAAAATTGCAAAAAGCGTCGGCTATGTCAATGCCGGCACCGTAGAGTTTTTGGTCGACAAGAGCGGCAATCACTACTTTATCGAGATGAATCCGCGCATCCAGGTCGAGCATACCGTAACCGAAATGGTGACCGGAATTGATATTGTCCGAGCACAGATACTAATTGCCGAGGGGCACCCCCTCAGCCACCCTGAAATAGGGCTCTCCAGGCAGGAGGATCTTCGTATGAACGGCTATGCCATTCAATGCCGTGTAACTACCGAGGATCCATCGAACAACTTTGCTCCCGATACCGGCAAAATAACCTCCTACCGCTCTGGCGGCGGCTTCGGGGTGCGCCTTGACGGAGGCAACGCCGCGACCGGAGTAACTATTTCCCCCTATTACGATTCCCTGCTCGTCAAGGTAACCGTTTGGGACAACACCTTCCCGGGCGTCTGCCGCAAGGCCTCCCGTGCGCTTAACGAGCTGCATATAAGAGGGGTCAAAACCAACATACCCTTTGTAACCAACATTCTGCACCATCCGGCGTTTCTCTCGGCAGACTGCAATACAAAGTTTATCGACAACACCCCGGAGCTTTTTGAGTTTACAGGCTCGCGCGACCGCGCCACTCGCGTACTGAAGTATATCGCGAACATTCAGGTATCTCAGCCGGATATTGAGCGACGGCAGTATAACGAGCCCCGATATCCGGAAGCAAAGGGCGAACCGCGCCCGGGGCTTAAGCAGCTTCTGGACAGCAGTGGGCCGGAAGCGGTTAAGAATTGGGTTTTGGGGCAGAAGAAGCTTCTTATTACCGACACAACGATGCGCGATGCCCACCAATCCCTGTTTTCAACCCGCCTGAGAACGCGCGATATGGTCATGTCCGCCGAAGGGACCGCAGATATCCTTGCCGACTGCTTCTCGCTTGAAATGTGGGGAGGGGCGACCTTTGACGTAGCCTACCGTTTCCTCCACGAGTCGCCCTGGGATCGGCTTGAACAGCTCCGAAACAAGATACCCAATATCCCGTTCCAAATGCTGCTGAGGGGCGCCAACGCCGTCGGTTATACGAACTATCCCGATAACCTCGTCCGCGCATTTATAGCGGAAGCGGCGAAAAGCGGCATCGACGTTTTCCGCGTTTTTGACTCCCTCAACTGGATTCCCGGAATGGAAATAGCGATGGAAGAAGTCCTCAGGCAGAACAAAATCTGCGAGGCGGCGGTATGCTATACAGGCGACATACTCGACCCGAAACGCGACAAATATACGCTTAAGTATTACGTCGACTTTGCAAAGGAAATGGAAAAGCGAGGCGCACACATCCTTTGCATCAAGGATATGTCCGGGCTTCTCAAGCCCTACGCGGCCAAAAAGCTTATCTCAGTGCTTAAGCAGGAGGTCGGCCTTCCGATCCACTTCCACACCCATGACACGAGCGGCAACCAGGTAGCCGCCCTGCTGATGGCCGCAGAGGCGGGAGTTGACATTGTCGATACTGCGGTAGCCTCGATGTCTTCGCTTACATCGCAGCCCTCGATGAACTCTCTTGTAGCCGCGCTCGATGGCACCGACAGAGACACGGGCATAGATCTAGGACGCATTGAGGAACTAGACGAGTATTGGGCGGAAGTGCGTCAGCGCTATGAAAAGTTTGACAGCGGCCTGAAAAACCCGATGACCGAGATTTACAGGTACGAAATTCCCGGCGGGCAGTACACCAACCTTTACCCACAGGTTGTTTCGCTTGGACTCGGAGACCGCTTCGACGAGGTCAAAGAGATGTATAAGACGGTTAACGATATGCTGGGCGATCTTGTCAAGGTCACCCCCTCCTCTAAGATGGTTGGAGATTTCGCGATATTTATGGTTCAAAACAACCTGACTCCGGAGAATATAGTCACTAAGGGGCAGGCTCTTACCTTCCCTGATTCGGTCGTATCTTACTTCAAGGGCATGATGGGGCAGCCTGCGTGGGGATTTCCGGAGGATATCCAGCGTGTCGTTTTGAAGGGAGAAAAGCCGATAACCTGCCGTCCCGGCGAGTTGCTGCCCCCGGTCGATTTCGACGCGGTTCGCGAGGAAGTTAAAAAGCTTAACCCTGAACCGACCATGCGCGATATTATCTCCTACTGTCTCTATCCGAAGGTTGTCTCCGAGTTTTTCGAGCACAGCCAGGAATACGGCTATATCTCAAATATGTCCAGTCAGGTCTTCTTTAATGGAATGGATATCGGAGAAACAACTCAAATCTGCATTGAGGACGGCAAAACGCTTGTTATCAAGTACCTCGGACTTGGCGACCAAAATGAGGACGGCACAAGAAACGTCTACTTCGAGCTCAACGGTATGCGCCGCGAGGTTTCGGTGCCGGATCCCACGCTCGCCGATACGATCCGTCAGATTATAATGGCTGACCCCTCAAATAAGAATGACGTCGGTTCGTCGATTCCCGGAATGATTTCGAAGCTATGCATAAACCCCGGGGATCATGTGGAGGAAAATCAGGTCCTTGCGGTGGTCGAAGCCATGAAGATGGAAACCAGCGTCGTGGCCCGCAGGAGCGGTACCGTAGAACGCGTCCTTGTGTCCGTCGGCCAGACCGTTAAGGCGGGCGAACTGATTGCGGTTATAAAATAACACGGAACATTCAAATCCAATTAAAACGGCGGCAGGCACATAAAGTGTCTGCCGCCGCAGTATGTCGAAATACTCTAGGCTAATGCCGCCGTTAGGATCAGCGCAAGAACGGAGCATATTACAAGGCTCAGGGAAGCGCTTCCGGAAACAATCTTTTTGCAGCAGCCTAGGGAAGATGCGTTTGCAGCAGCCGCAGTTGCCACCGGCATTATCATGCATAGGACGATGCCAATGCGAAAATCCCTATGTAGCGGAAGCAGAAACCATGCAGGTATAGATAACGCAACCGCCGTGGCAAGGCGCACGCCTATTATTCTTAAAATAACAAGGATATCGGATTTTTCAAAATTAACTTCAAGCATTAATCCGAAAAACAGCATCGCAAGAAATGCGTTGCTGGCACCGCAGATTCCCGCAAAGGTCAGCACGGGAGTCGGAATGGTTATTTTAAGAAACGAAAGCGCAATTACGACTAAATATGCGTCGAACGCCGGGGCAGAAAACAGCTTTTTTAATAAGCTTCCGGCCGTCGGACGCCGCCCGTCCATGCTGGCCGAGGCTAAAATAACCGACGGACCGAACATAATTGCGGCGTTGCCCACGTCAAAAGCGCAGAGCGAAGCGACGACAGTGGGAGAAAAGCATGCCTGCGCTATAGGTATACCGAAAAAGCCAATATTCTGTGAGGGAATTAAAATGCGGTACAGAGTTTTTTCACTCTTATCCTTGCCGAAGCGAGAGAAAAATAACCCGACGCCCAGCATGGCAGCGTTGAAAACAAATCCCAAAACCAAAATTATCAAAAGCTGCCCGGACATATTAACAGACTGAAAGCTTGTTATTATTACGCAGGGCAGCGTAATGTTTAAAATTATTCTTGAAATAATGTCCGAGTGCTCGGACTTGAAGAGCTTAGCTCTCTTGAGTGCATAACCGAGGATAATTATCAAAAGGTAAGAAATCATTTTTGTAATCGCGGCAGCCATATATCCACCCTTTTGTATAAATTATGGAGGAAGCATAAGGTGCTTCCTCCGTGAAGAGCAAAATTCAATTATCGCAGGATAGTGCCGACCGCGTTGTCGCCGAACAGAGCGGCGGCATTGATCTCGTCATAAT
>JAJUHS010000138.1 GCA_029267755.1 Clostridiales bacterium | reverse complement strand
TTTTGATGCCGGCAGGGAAAAACTGTATATTATCCTAAACCGGACAACTAAATTATAGTAATTTTAGCTTAATCAAAGGGAAATATCAAGAAAATTGTTAATTATTTATTAAAATATTTTATATTTTATTCGGAACTTAATATTTTATGTTCGTTGTATTTTATTCTATTGCAGTTAATCATTTGTAAAAATGAAGGGCAACCCATTCGGGCTGACCTTCTTCTTTTTTAATTTCCTCTTGAATCTGCTCTATACTTTTCATTTCCGGTACCGGCAATATCCAAAATTTTTTTGATACCTTCCGCAAATAATTCTATTTCCTCAAAGGTATTGTAAAAAGCGGGGGAGACTCTTACTGTCCCGGGAACGTGCATTCGTTTCATAAGCGGCTGCGCGCAGTGATTTCCGGAGCGTACGACTATGCCAAGACGGTCGAGAAGGGAGGCCGTATCGCAAGGGGGAATCCATTGCAGGTTGAAGCTTATAACGCCAGACCTTCGCTGAGGTTCTCCAAGCAGCTCAACTTCTTCTATATCCCGCAGCAGACGTTCCGTTTCGGATAGGAGAGCGGCTTCTATCTCCGCGATGTTTTCTATGCCGATGCTCATAAGGTAGTCTACCGCCGCGCCAAGCCCGATTATTCCCGCAATATTCGGAGTGCCGGCCTCGAATCTGTACGGCGCTTCGGCGAAGCTTACACTTTGGTCCATGACCGCGTCAACCATTCCTCCGCCAAATTCCGAGGGCCGCATCGTGTCGAGCAGCTCATGCCTTATGTAAAGTACTCCGATACCTGTCGGCCCTATCATTTTGTGCCCAGAAAAGCAAAACATATCGCAGTCCATTTTCCTGACGTCCATTACGCAATGCCTCATAGCCTGGGCACCGTCCACCAGTACTTTTGCCTTCATGCAATGAGCCATATCCGCAATTTCTCGCACGGGATTTACCGTACCGAGAACATTTGATACTGCGGTGACTGCCACTAGCTTTGTACGCCCGTTCAAAAGCCGCCCGAAGGCTTCCATATTCAGATCCCCGTATTTGGTTATCGGTATGATCCGCAGTTCGGCTCCGTATTGGGCGCACATCATCTGCCACGGTATAAAGTTCGAATGATGCTCCATTCCGCTGACTATTATGTTATCCCCCTCGGATAAAAACGACTCGCAAAACGAACGGGCGGCCATATTTATGGAATGTGTCGTTCCGCTGGTAAAAATTATTTCGCTTTCTCTGCGGGCGCCAATGAAGCCGGCAACGTTCTTTCGGATCTTTTCCACAAGCAGCGTTGCATTCTCGCACAGATAGTGCGTTCCACGGTGAACGTTTGAGTGCGAGGAGGAGTAATATCCGGCAATACTTGAAACAACCGGTATCGGCATATAAGTCGTGGCGGCGTTGTCCAGATAAATCAGCGGTTTTCCGTAAACCGAACTGTTTAAAATCGGAAAATCCGTCCTCACACCGTTTATAATCTTTTCAATATCCTTCATTTGAAGTTCACCCTTTTCGGAGTTTTGGGCCGTATGGACACAACAGGCATTATGTCATATCCATACGGCCAAAAGAGAGAGGATTTATAACCACTGATTGATCGGAGCTCTAATCCGACGTCAGTGTTTACCTGGTTGATGGTTCCGCGCTTTTCTGCGTGCGCAGTAATGTTTTTGCCTCATTGCGGAACATAAAGTCTTATTCGGTGCAAGCAACAAAGGAAAGCGCAGTTGAGCTTCTTGCAGTTCTATTCCAAATTGAATCCGTTGATGGAAAAATACATAAAAAAGCCCCTGTACGTTCTGCAACAATACGCCGCAAATTTGCCGCAGCCGTATTCCTGCAGAGCACACAAGGACAACGCGGGGGATTTCTTCCCGCTCGCTTTTCTTCGTAGGTCTTCTGACTTGTGCATATGGGGGAAAGCTATTTCCCCATGCATCCCTGCTCAGCCTTCTCAGGTTTCCCCAATGACCAGCTTTCGCTAAAAAGCAGGGACTACGCACATACAGCGGCGGTACCGTTCGGGATTCACACCCGATTCCCTTGTTCAGCTGATAGGGCCGTACGCCCAGCAGCCACGAAGAACAGTTATTTATTAATTAATATACTTATAATACGTTGTCAGCAAAAAGTCAATATAAATGATAAAAAGACGCGCTGCTGCGTCAATGACACAATATATAGGATGCCAACATCAAAATATATTTATAAAATTACAAAATATATCCGATTATGAACATTGACATGGCAATTATTTTATGTTAACCTATTTTCGATAAAAATAGATTTCGAGTGCCTTCGTAAGCGTATGGTTTACGGGGGAGAATAGGGAATCGGGTGTGAATCCCGAGCGGTACCGCCGCTGTATGTGCTTTATGTCCGCGCTCGTCGACGAAAGTCGGTCACTGGGAAACCGGGAAGGCAGAGCGTTTGACGTGGAATTATTTCCGGAAGCATGAGCCAGAAGACCTGCTTTGAATTAACTAGCGCAAGTTTGATTATGGCTTCGCGTTTGTACACACAGGAATTCGGCTGTGATGATTTTTCATCACGGCCTTTTTGTTTGCAAAAAAGAATATTAGAGCATTGCACCGCTCATAAACGCGATAATACGAACTGACCGAAAAACGGAGGTTCAGCCTGTAAATTTATTTCACAGGCTGGGCCTTTTTTGTTTTACGGTAAAAAAATAAAGGTTTCGGTTTGTCCCGTAAAAGCTGCTAAGCGGGATGTTCCGAGACGTTTATATAGATATAATGATTGGGAGGTTTATAAATGAAAAAAAGGTTGATTTCTATTTTTTTGTCGCTGATTCTGGTGCTAGGGATGCTACCGGTTGCAGCGCTGGCGGAAGATTCGGGCGGAAGCCCTGCAAGCGGACTGACCGCGCTTGCTTTTGCCGGAGGCTTAAGCGGAAGCCCCGCTTTTTCAATGACTCCGTCGTTTGACGGCGGAACAAAGTCTTACACCGTAACGATGCCGGATTATGCAGGTAGCCTCTATTGCTATGCAATGGCAGCAAATACCGGAGGCGATAAAATAATTTCCTATCGCAAAACCGCTAACGGTACGATGCAATCTAATTTAGGCTCCGGCAGCTGGAATTATCTTTATGGTCTTAACACAGGCAGCGTTGGGGAGAGTTATTCCGTTCATGTTGGCAAGAATCCCTCTGAAACAAGTACAGAAGACGCGGTGTATAAAGTTGAAATTCAGCGCAGCGTCACATTGAAAAACCTCGCTGTGAATGATACGCTGAGTCCCGCATTTGATAAAAATACACTGAATTATACCGCCGGAGTCGCCGAGGACGCTACGACAGTCGCTGTCACGGCAACCGCCTTTGACTCCAAATATACATTGACCGTCAACGGCAGCACGGCAACAAGCGGGAGTGCAGCCAATGTGACGCTTAACTGGGACGAAAACGGAAAAATGGAAGTTCCGATTGTCGTCAGCTGCGAAGGAGCCGTTTCCACTATATATAAGCTTACGCTCATCAAAGAGACAAAGGGAGATATGCCGGTGTTGTCCATGCAGCCGCTGGACGCAGCCTGCTTTGATACCAAAACTCCTGAGAAGCCATTAAAGGTTAAGGCAACTGCCAATGGTAATCTGTCATATCAGTGGTACAGCAATACTGTAAACAGTACTGCTGGCGCAGTGGAAATAAAGGATGCAAACTCCGACAGCTATATGCCGGTGATTACTAATGTGGGAACAACGGCGCAGACTACCTATTATTTCTGCAAAATTACAAATACAAAGTCAGACAATTCAACATATTCCGTCAACAGCTCGGTGGCGGCCTTTACCGTAAATCCCGATCCTACTCCGACTGTGATCCTTACTGACTATGCGGATGGCAGCGCGCCTAAATCGGAATATAATTATAACGTTGGCGATACAGGGGTTACGCTGAAAGCAAACGCTGTAAGCCGTGTGTCGGGCGGAACTATGACATATAAGTGGAGAAACGCAAGCTCTAATGCGCCCGGAACTAATAATAAGGAAACGTATACGATACCAACCACGGCGGATGTTACGATATCCTTATATTGCACGGTAACGTATAATTTAAACGGACTGAACTATAAAGCCAGCAGCGATACAGTAACGGTCAAGGTGAGCGCAAGCTCCGCTCAGCAGCCGACAATATCTATTCAGCCTGCCGGAGCGAGCTATCTGACAAAAGCAATCTCTATTTCAAATATGCAGGTTTCCGCCAGCGTAACTGATGGCGGCAAACTTTCTTATCAATGGTATATGAATGCCATAGACAGCAATACAGGCGGAACTATTATAGACGGCGCGACAGACTACATCTACACGCCAAAAAGCTTTAACGAAAAAAATACTACTTATTATTACTGTGAAATTACCAATACGGTAAAAAGCTCCAACGGAAATACATATACCAATAAAGTCAGCACCAATACGGCGGCGGTA
>JAJUHS010000054.1 GCA_029267755.1 Clostridiales bacterium | reverse complement strand
GTCGAGCTTACGAAGCGCGAGTTCGACCTTCTGCATTATCTGCTTAAAAACAAGGGGCTCGTCGTCACGAGAGAGGATATTCTCGAAAATGTATGGGAATTCGATTTCGACGGGGGGACCAACGCCGTCGACGTATATGTGCGCTTCCTTCGCACGAAGATCGACGAGCTTTACAACATTAAATTGATTCATACCGTTCGCGGAGTAGGATATGTGATAAAGGATGAGTAAAAAAGAGCGCGGCAAACCACCCGAAGCTTCACGCAGCAGGTATAAGCAATCGATCGTATATAAGCTCGGCATGAAGCTTTTTTTCCGTTTGTTTGGCATTTTTCTGCTACTGGATATCGTGATCTGTCTTCTCGCGGCGGTTTCCGCGGTCATGTACAGCGAGAGGGCCGCGGCGTCTGTCGTAAAATCCGTTTTTATTTACGGAACACCGGATATGAATTCCATGTACTCGCTTGGCAGCGGAATTGAAATAAAAGAATATCAAGGGCAATATAAACTGTACAGAATACCAAGATTGTTTCAGAATCTTTATCCGGAATCTACGGCCCGGGGCGCCAGGGGGTTCAAGCCGCCCGAAGCGGAGGATATTTCGTTTTCAGAGTTTTTGCGTAATATTAAGTATGGTATAATAATCGAGCAGAACGGAGCAAAGTACGAAATAACCGTGCCGCTGGGGCAGCTTGCCGACATTTTTACTTTTGCGTTCAGGATACTCCTCATCATCCAGCTTATCATTATTATTGACAGAGCTTTTAAGGACATACGCATGGTGCGCCGTACACTCAGCCCGATTTACGAGCTTACCACGGCGACTCAAATCCTCAACCGGGCGGGCAGCCAGTTTGACCCCGCCAAAATGGAGGCATTAGCCGGAAAGCTGGAAGGCATAGACGCAGCTAGACTCGATACGAGGATACCGGTCAGCGATACTCAAGATGAGCTTAAAAGCCTCGCAAAGGCTATAAACGATATGCTAGACAGGATAAACGAATCCTACCGTGCTCAGGTGCGTTTCGTATCCGACGCGTCTCATGAGCTGAGAACCCCTATTTCGGTCATACAGGGCTACGCTAATCTGCTTGACCGCTGGGGGAAAAAGGACGAAAAGATTCTTCAGGAATCGATAACCGCCATTAGGGACGAGGCCGCCAACATGAAGGAGCTCGTGGAGCAGCTGCTCTTCCTCGCGCGTGGCGACAATAACACCATTACTCTTCAAATTGAAAACTTCAATCTTTGTGATCTTGCCCGCGAGGTTGTCCACGAAACGGAAATGATCGATTCGTCGCACAGCTATGAAGCCCACCTTTCAGAGATATCAGTCTCGGCCGACAGGGCTCTTATCAAGCAGGCGCTCCGCATACTTGTAGACAACGCGATCAAGTATACGCCGTCCGGCGGCCGTATAACCGTCGCGGTAAAAAAGGACGGCGGCTCCGCAATGCTTTCTGTGCAGGACGACGGCATAGGTATATCACCCGAATCCGTCCCCAAAATCTTTGACAGGTTTTACAGAGCTGACGAATCGCGCACGAGAGCCACCGGCGGAGCGGGCCTAGGCCTTTCGATTGCAAAGTGGATAGCGCAGCGTCACTGCGGACACATGGATGTACTTAGCCGCGAAGGAATAGGCACCAGAATAACACTGGTCCTCCCCGCGGCCGAAACCGCATTGGCAGCGCAACCAAACGCGGGGGCTTCCGAAAAGCATCAAAACCTCGGGGAAATTTGAAAGCAGCCCTGCAAATAGCCCTGATAACGCTGCTTAACGCTGCATATAAAAAGCAGTTGACACTATGCGTTTAAGTGTGGTATTATGAATACTGTTCGACGCTTAGAGCCTCTAAGCATTATATGCGCCGTAAAATCAGCAAAAAGTCCATATCGGGGTGTGGCGAAGTTTGGTATCGCGCTTGGTTCGGGACCAAGAGGCCTCGGGTTCGAATCCCGACACTCCGACCATATGGCTCCTGTAACCTTAACGCTTACAGGAGCCATATTTTTTGCTTGACGTTTACCGTCAGTGATCTGTTAATATATACATAGTATACATAGTATTGAAAAACGACAATATGCCCGCTGTTACCTGGTTGCCTTAATATCAAAAAACCTGGATTCTTGGATTATTTGTCCCAGTCCTCTCCCGTATCAAGCCCCCACAGCGAGAATAAAGTATTGTAGAATGGAGGTCTTGCAAAATCCTCTTTCATTTCCATTTTAAAAGAGTCGTTTGTCATCCCTCTATTGAGCAAGACATCTACTCCTGCGAAAAACTCGCTCATCCGCTGCTTTGGAACCGAAAAAATGATTTCATTTTCACCGGTGAGCGCACGTTCATATTCTCCTGGATCTGGAAGCGTTATACGGTAATTCCCCTCCAGTATCGGCGGTATAACCGAGTATACACAGGAATCGATAGGGTCAAAACTGCTGTCGAGCATAGTTCCCGTTTGAGTTTTGATCGCCAGCAGCATGGTGCGCAGCTGCGCGTTAGAACAATAGAGCAAAAGGATGTCGGGCTCAAAATCCGCCTTGTCCAGGGGGGCGGTCAGTATGCCGCAGTATTTTCCGTATGGAAGCTTGGGAAAATTGTCTACAAAATCTGCGGCCTTTTCGGGGTCCTTGATGCCGATCACCTTGCAGATTTCATCAAAACCGGGATCGCCTCTGCCGCATTTGACCGCTCCGTATGTAATAAGCGGGTTCCAGCACCAATGATCCTCCTTGCGCATATAAACGGTTTTATTGTGTCTGCGGGTAAGGGCGAAGGCCTGACAGAGGGCAATATGCTTGCCTTTATCCCTGTAAGGGCGCAGCGCGTCTGAAGGAACAACGGTTTCATCTTCCACCAGCTTTAAAGCCACGGCGGGATATGCCGGGCGCAGCAGCTTGTCTATGTCTGCCTGCCGCCTCTCATTTACGGTCATAATTGTGCTCCTTTCATACTGTTAATTATAATTATTATATGGATATATATGCCGGATTTGTAATCGCTTATATAGCATACCAAATAAAGCGGAGAAGTGCAAGCCTTCTCCGCTTTTTTGCTCCTCAGACTCCGGCTGAAGAGGCGCGGCCCTGATTCTGACTCTCGTCTTCGTCCTCGAAGGAATAGGTGATAGAACGTGGCGTGACTTTTCCGCTCTTGAGTCGGAAGTAGCAGTAAACGAAGGATGCCGCAAGCACGACAAAGTTCATTATTACGATTCCTGTGGAGAGCGTCTTTATGCTCCTCCAGACAAGGAAGAGGTTTGCCACAAAAGCGATGGTGCAGAAAAAATAGTAAACAGGATCTGGAACATGAAGGTGGCTCTTTTTCCACTGCTCGGGGAACATTGTGGGCATGCGGAATGCACCTAGACGCGAGAAAATACCCAGAAGCGCTGTGGTCAGGACCAATGCGGACATGAGCGTTGTCAGGGACATTCCTGTAACTATCGGGATCATGCCGGCCACCCACTGCACGAAAACAATACGATATGGGATTCCGTCCTTGTTTTCCTTGCCGATAAACTTAGGAAGGAGACCTTCCTGCGACGCAGCGGCAATGGGCCGGTAGAATCCTGCAAAGCCGCCGTTGACTGTGGTAGCAAGACACATCATAGGCCCGAAGATAACAAAAAGCGTTGCGGCCCACTTTGGCATAATGCTCTGGGCGACGACGGTAAGCGGCTTACCTGCGACCTGAGCTACCGGAAGCACATTGCCGTCAACCAAAGAAATAGAGCAGTAGATTATCGTAATTGCAACCGTTGCCATCAGTATAGCCCAAGGCACGTCCTTCTTGGGGTTTGACGACTGCTTGCTGAAGAACATTGCTGTTGTTGTGCCCTGAGTGGAGAAGGCCAGGATCATGGCCCCGGTCATAACCCCGTCAGCTCCGCCTTTGAAGAACCCGGGCTCCGAAAATCCGAACGGATTGTACTGGAGCTTGAAAAGACCTGCCACCACGAATATTCCCAAACCGCAGAACATGATCGGAGTCAATACTGACTGCACTCTTGCCATGAGTTTTGTGCTCTTCAGGTTGACGGCGGTGAAAAATGTAAGTATCACAGCTCCCAAAATTCTGAATGGGACTGTTGCGGAAAGGGCAGGAACGAGAGAAGCTATATATGTTGCAAGTGAAATAGACATCATGCCGTTTCCGAGGAAATTCAGAACGCTGGCAATGCTGGCCGAGCCGGCAACCAGTGTGCCAGCATAAATCCGGTTGACCGTATAGGTCGCGCCGTCTATCCGCATAATGCTTGAGTTGAATATTGTGGGAATGGCCAACGCAAATCCGATCAGAATTGCTATAAAATATGATATATGCACAGAACGGCCTGTTACAGCTATTGCGAGTCCGGTTCCCGTAACGATTCCGGAGCCGACTACGGTACCGACGGTAGTCATAAGCAATTCGAAACGAGTAAGTTTCTTCATGTAATAATTCTCCTCAAAATTTAGTATTTTTATGGAACCGCATTGGTAGGGTGCTAAAAGCAGAACTGATCCCGCCAAAATCAGTCCTATGGTAAAAGTCAAAAATCTGTATAACAGCTATGCAACTGCTGACGGGGTAATTATATGTTGGAATGTATAAAAAGTCAAACATATAATTATTGATATAACACACAAATATTTGACACGTCTTTAACTAATTTAGCTAATTTTACATATTGTATTGATTTGCATATTGACAATATAAAGCAAAGAGCGTAGAATCACAACTAAAATCTGTTATACAGCTTTGTGCTCACCGCCTCGCGATGATCCGTCAAATTATTGCGCGGCAATACTTTGAAAAGGAGTGAAATTATGAAGATAACCAGAGTCGAGGTAATGGAGTTCCGCTGCGAAACCAATATTCCATTCCGTCCGATAGGCTGCCGCATATACACGGACGAAGGGATATATGGGGATGGAGAGGCCGCGCTGTCCTACGGAATTGCGGCATCCGCTGCGTTCGGGATGGTAAAGGACCTCGCGAAGCTGATTATCGGCATGAATCCGCTGGAAAATGAAGTGATCTGGGACAAACTGCACAAGACTACCTTCTGGGGGCAGAACGGAGGGCCGGTGGTCTTTGCGGGAATATCGGCGCTTGACGTTGCGCTTTGGGATATTAAAGGCAAGTTCTTCGGCGTCCCGATATATGTGCTGCTTGGAGGTAAGCACCGGCCGGACCTGCGGTGCTATGCGAGCCAAATCCAGCAGGGCTTCGGGCCTGTCCACGAAAGAAGATACAAGCCTGAAGAGTACGCCGAAATTTCAAAAAAAGTAGTGGGAGATGGCTACGACGCTCTGAAAATAGACTTTATGGTCTTTGATGAGGACGGCTCTTTCATGAAGCGCGAAAAAAGAACGGGGATTTTGACCCCGCGCATCCTGAGGATGTTTGAAGATCGCCTTGCCGCTGTGCGAGAAGCCGTCGGCCCGGACGTGGACATTATAATAGAAAACCACTCCAACCTTGACGCGCTGTCGGCTGTGCAGGTTGGCCGGATGGCCGAAAAGTATAATATAATGTACTTTGAAGAGCCAAACACGCCGTCGGTAAAAACGGTAAAATACATTGCTGACAATATTAACATTCCGATTGCTAACGGTGAACGGATATTCTCGCGCTGGCAGTATTCACCCTACTTTGAAAACATGTGCATGCAGATAGCACAGCCAGATATCGGAACCTGCGGAGGACTTACGGAAGCCAAGAAGATATGCGATATGGCACATACATATGACGTTTCAATACAGGCGCATGCGTGCGGAACCCCCTTGAGCTCGACTGTAGCGCTGCATCTGGAAACCGCCATACCGAATTTCATCATCCATGAACATCACCTTTGCTTCCTGCACCGGTACAACATCGACCTGTGCGTAAATGATTATCAGCCGGTCAAAGGAAGAATGGCCGTCCCCGAACTTCCGGGGCTTGGCAACGAGTGGTCGGAAAAGGCTATGGCAAACGCTATAAAGTGTACGGTGGAATAAGTATAAATAGGCAAAAAATCAAAACAGAAGGAAGATATACAATGAAAATTACCAGCGTTGATGTGTTTGCGCTTAAGCCGCGCTATGTTCCCCAGGCAATGCGCGGAGTTGTGTGCCGCATCAATACCGACTGCGGGATTTACGGCTACGGCGAGGCGGCGCTTTCATATGGGAAAGGCTCCATGGCTGGCTTCCATATGATAAAGGAGCTTGCCCCTCTTATTATCGGGCAAGACCCGATGCGGAACGAATTCCTCTGGGAGCGTATGTTCAAGGATACCTTTTGGGGGGTATCCGGCGGTGCGGTATTTTATTCGGCAATGAGCGCAATTGATATCGCCCTCATGGACATCAAGGGGAAAGCGCTTAACGTACCCTGCTATCAGCTCCTCGGCGGCAAGCAGCGCGATAAGATGCGCGCATACGCGAGCCAGCTTCAACTTGACTGGCCTGACGACGACGCCTGCGGATTCAGGATGCAGGTCACTCCTGAGGATTATGCGAGGGTATCGTTGAAGGCCGTATCCGAGGGCTATACCGCAATCAAGATTGATTTCCTCTGCATCAATCCCGATACGGGAACCGTCAGGCCTCAGTCCGAAACACTAGGCATCATGGATAAAAGACAGCTTGACTATGCCGTCGCCCGTGTAAAGGCGACCCGGGAGGCAGTAGGCCCGAATATTGACATTATAGTCGAAAATCACAGCAACACCGACGCAATTTCGGGAACACAGTTCGGCAGGGCAATACAGGAGTACGGCATCTATTATTACGAGGAGCCGACATATCCTCTTAACCCTATGACGACGAAAAACCTCGCGAGGAAGGTAAATATACCCATAGCTAACGGCGAGCGAATTTATACGCGCTGGCTCTATCTTCCTTTCCTCATCGACGATTCGATACAGGTCATACAGCCGGAAATCGCAAATTGCGGAGGCATTACCGAATGCAAGAAAATATGCGATCTAGCCCACATTTTCGACGCTTCGGTGCAGATACATATCTGCGGCTCACCCATAAGCCTTGCGGCGGCGCTGCACGTTGAGGCCGCCATCCCGAACTTCCTGATTCACGAGCATCACGTGATAAATAAAATGAACTTCATTCGTGAGCTTGGCAAATATGACATATATCCCGAAAACGGATACTTTACGGTTCCGGAACGTCCCGGAATCGGCCAGGAGCTTTCCGACTACGCTTTGCAAACTTCATATTGCGAAACCGTTAAATAATATATATAATTATCTATGTTAATGTCGAAATTGTTAGAGAAAACAAGGTTTTGTTCAAAGGCAAAAATGGCATTTCGGCAAGCTTATATAATATTATGGCGGTGTTAAACAAGGCATTGAATGAAGGAGTGTGAAAAAATGGGAAAAAAAGAGATTATCCAGAAGGCAATGGACGAGGCAGTGAAGGCCCAGATAAGGGACGACGTATGCGCAAGAAGCGCGATGTACGGCCTAAAGTCCGTCTTCGACTTTATTCCGGAGGATCTTGTCACGGCAAGCCTTTCCCTTGCGGGCGGGACGGGTGCAGGCAGCGGCTCCTGCGGTGCTTACTGCGCTGGGCTTATGGCCGTCGGGATGAAGTATAACTCTACAATGGCCGAGGAGGCGGAAAACCCTCAGGCAATCGAAAAGGGCTGCGCCAAGTTCATAGAATACCGCGACCGTTTTCTTAAGGAAATGGGGACTATACTGTGCCCAGAGCTGCACAAGCAGATTTTCGGGCGAAGCTACATCTTTACCGATCCCGTACAGCACGAGGAGTTCATGAAGCGTGATGACCACCCGACAAAATGCGCGGAGGTTGTCGCCAAAGCGGTCAAGATCGCGGCCGAAATGATTCTGGAGGACTAAAAAATCGGCCGCCGCATAAAACGCGGCGGCCGACCTAATGGGGTGCTGCAAATGAAAATAGTTATAATCGGCGGAGTCGCGGCGGGCGCCACAGCCGCCGCAAGGGCAAGAAGAGTTAACGAAAGCGCGGAAATCACCATTTTCGAGAAGGGCGACTATGTATCCTTTGCTAACTGCGGCCTGCCATATTATGTCGGTGGTGACATAAAGGAACGTGGTCGCCTTCTTTTGGTAACCCCCGAGCTGTTCAGGGAACGTTATAATATAAACGTCAGAACGGGCTGCGAGGTTACGGAAATCAACAGAAAAAGCAAAAGAGTTTCTGTTGTTTGCCGCGGGGAAGCCTTTGAAGAAAGCTATGACAAACTCATCATCGCGACAGGGGGCGAACCGATAACACCCCCTGTGCCGGGCACGGAGCTTTACGGCGTGAGCAAGGTGTTTACGGTGCCGGACGCCGACAGAATTAAAGAAATGACGGACAATGGCGTAAAATCCGCAGTGGTTGTCGGAGGCGGCTTTATAGGAATAGAAACAGCCGAGGCTCTTTTGAAGCTTGGCATAAAAACAACGCTTGTCGAAGCGCAATCCCAGCTCATGTCCGGTTTTGATCCCGAATTCTCGCTGCCTATGGAAAGGCGGCTTGCGGCCATGGGGCTTGAAATAAGGCTCGGAGTGTCATTGAAGTCGATAAGTGGGAGTGAGAAAGCCGAGAGCATCGAGCTGTCCGACGGCTCGACGATACCCGCGGATCTCGTTATCATGGCGGTCGGAGTACGCCCGCGCACGAGTCTTGCCCAAAAGGCCGGGCTGTCGTTGGGCATAACGGGTGGAATAAAGGTAAACGCCGCAATGCAGACGGACGATCCAGACATCTACGCCGCGGGAGATGCTGTGGAATCGCTGCATCTGGTATCGAAAAGACCAGTGAGAATACCGCTTGCCGGAAGTGCAAACAAGCAGGGCCGCGTGGCGGGCACTAACGCCGCCGGAGGCAGGCTGCTATTCAATGGCGTGCTCGGCACCTCAATAATCAAGATCGGAGGGCTGACCGCCGGACGCACCGGCCTTTCGGAACGCGAGGCCAAAGCCGAGAAGCTTGAGTATTATACTATATTTGTGCCGGCAGCAAGCAACGCCACCTACTATCCTGGCTCCGGCTGGATGATTTTGAAGCTTGTCGCGGAGAAATTTACAGGCAGGGTGCTGGGAGCTCAGGCGGTAGGCGAAAAGGGCGTGGATAAGCGCATCGACGTGCTTGCCACGGCGATTTACGGAG
The DNA here is from genome assembly GCA_029267755.1 of Clostridiales bacterium. Lineage (GTDB taxonomy): Bacteria > Bacillota > Clostridia > Oscillospirales > Oscillospiraceae > DUPK01. Next base: position 3,361 of record JAJUHS010000054.1, on the reverse strand, counting down.
GGCTTTCTGTATTAGACCTTGAAAATCTTGATCTCGCTTATGCACCGCCATTTTCCTCGGCGAAAGACCCATCGATATTAGCAGGCATGATCGCGGCCAACATCCTTCGCGGCGACGTAAAAACGGTTACGCCGCAGGAATTGAGCGACTTTTTATCAAGGGAAAACGCGGGGCTTATTGACGTGAGAACCCCCAGAGAGTGGGACTCCGGGCATATTGAAGGCGCGATTAATTTGCCGGTCGATAAGCTGCGCGAGAGAATGAATGAAATTGACGCAAGCAAAAAATATGTGGTGTACTGCGGCGTCGGATACCGCGCGTATCTTGCCTGCCGTATCCTTGCTCAGCATGGCTTTGACGTATACAACATGACCGGCGGATACAACGCTTATGCTATGGACGTATAGCTGCGCAAGCCAAAAAATCAGGCCCCGACCGTAAAATCCATACGCCGGACTTTACGGTCGGGGTCTGATCAGTATATTGTTTATTCAGTTTCACTTTTCGTCTCGGTCTCCCGAGCAATGGGGCTTGAAGCGGTTAACTGATCTATAATTTTAACACATCTGTCTATGTCGTTTACCTTAAGCGCCTCAATAATATTGATATGCTCAGCGACTGCTTTCAGGTAGTAATCGATCACGTCATCATAGCGCAGGCCAAAAAGCTTTTCCAACCGGAATTTTCTGTAATGCTGGTCGAGATACTCCAAAAAGATAGGCCCCACCAGTTCATAGGAATATACAAACATGGTATTTCCGGACATTTTGCAGATATGTCTGTGAAAGTCATAGTCAGCGGAGGCAAAACCGGCTCTGTCAAAATTGCGGGAGTACTTATCCATCCGCTCACAGCAAGCTTCAAGGTATTTTATGTCCTTTGCGTTTATAGGCTTATCCTTGAGCAGCATGACCGCTTTTGTTTCTATAAGGTTTCGGAAGCTGTTAACGTCCTCGTAATCGATATGATGCGCCATCATGCCGGAAATGTTCCCAACAACGCTAGAAAAATTGAATTTAATCACATATGTGCCGCCTCCGCTTTTCGATTCGACCATCCCAAGAGCTATAAGCTTCTGTATAGCCATACGTATCGACATTCTGGAAACGCCGAAGCTTTCAGCCAGATCGTTTTCGGAAGGCAGGCGATCTCCCGGAACCCATTCATAGTTTACAATTTTATTTTTAAGTGATTCGAAAACCTGATCAGTAACACTTTTATTATCGGTTTTTTTAACTTTGAGAAGCTTTTCCAATTAATCAATACACCTCGTAAATTCAACTTAAGTGTTAGCCTGATTTTAATATACGCCGTATAAGGCATGACCATTGTATCAAAGTGTTCCATGGAGTTCAATATAAATAATTCTTTTCCTAAATAAATTTATATCTATATATCTAACCTGAAGCCGCTTTGCTTTGCGCTGAAAAGGAGAGCCCCGCAGACGATATCTGCGGGGCGGTCCGTTCACCCCATATTCTTTTTGGTTTTCCGCTGGATCAGCTTCACAAGCTCCACAATCGGGATTACGCAGGCGGCCAGAAGCAAAGCTACTGCGTATTCGCCGGGGCTTATATGCTCAAATTCAAAAGCGTTTGCAAGGAAGGGAATATAGATAACAGCTGTCGTAAGGGCCAGGCTTGCGACGGCCGCCCAGTTTAATATCTTATTTGCGGTTTTCAGAGTGAATATGCTGCCTCGGCGGGATCTCATATTCATGCTGTGGAAAATCTCCGCCATATTCATGGTAAGGAAAGCCATTGTCGTACCGTCGGCGCTGTTGGTGATCTCCCAGACTCCGGCTTCCATAAAGTGACCGATAAAATAAGCGGCAAGAGTCAGAAGCGTAACTACTACGCCCTGATATGCGATATCAAGGCCCATGCCTCCGGCGAATACGCTTTCCTTAGGAGAACGCGCTCTCCGGGACATCAGGTTGGGCTCCGGCTTTTCCACGCCGAGAGCCATAGCGGGAATACTGTCCGTAACAAGGTTTATCCAAAGAAGATGCACCGGGCGGAGTATTGTAAAGCCCATAAGCGTCGCGACGAAAATGCTTATGACCTCGCTCATGTTTGAGCTGAGCAGGAACTGGATGACCTTGCGGATGTTGTCGTAAATCCGACGTCCCTCCTCGACGGCGCTGACTATGGTTGCGAAGTTATCATCGGTCAGAACCATATCGGCTACATTCTTCGTGACGTCTGTTCCGGTGATACCCATGCCTACGCCGATGTCTGCGGATTTTATGCTGGGCGCATCGTTTACGCCGTCTCCGGTCATCGCGGTGACATATCCGGCGTCTCTCCATGCGTTTACAATGCGCACCTTGTGCTCGGGCTGGACGCGGGCGTAAACCGAAATGTTCTGGAATCGGCTTTTGAAGATTTCGTCACTCATATCGTTCAGGGCGCTGCCGGTTATCGCCGACATGTCGTCGGTCAGGATGCCAAGTTCGGTAGCAATCGCGATTGCAGTGTCGATATGGTCGCCGGTAATCATAATCGGACGGATGCCGGCCGTACGGCACTTTTCTATCGCCGCCTTAACCTCCGGACGGACCGGATCAATCATGCCGGCAAGGCCTATAAAGCACATGCCCTGCTCAAGGTCCGCCGGTTCAAAGCTGTGCGGTTCAGCTTTATAGGTTTTGTAGGCCGCGGCAAGCACGCGGAGAGCCCTGTCGGCCATTCCCTTGTTCGCAGCCATAATGTCTGTTTTGTCCTTGTCGGTCAGAGGCTGCACGGTTCCGTCCCTGAGGATATGTGTGCATTTCTTCAGAACCTCGTCGGGGGCGCCCTTTGTATATTGGACAATGCCTCCGTCGGAATGCAAATGGACGGTGCTCATCATTTTACGAATACTGTCGAAGGGTGCTTCACCTATTCTAGGAGAGTCAATGCGGAGCTGAGTATTATCAATCCCGATTTTTGCCGCCCAGGCCACAAGCGCTTTTTCCGTCGGTTCGCCGGTGATGCTGCCGTCCTCGTCGAGCTTTGCGTCGCAGCAAAGAGCCATGGCCTTGGCAAGGAGCGGCACATCCGTCGTAAAGCTATCGACGACAGTCATTTTGTTCTGGGTGAGCGTACCGGTTTTGTCAGAGCAGATGATCTGGGCACAGCCGAGGGTTTCCACAGCGGTCAGGCGTCTGATAATCGCGTTGTTCCTGCTCATGTTTGTTACGCCTATCGACAGGACAATGGTAACGACTGCAACAAGCCCCTCGGGGATGGCGGCGACGGCCAGCGAAACAGCCACCATGAATGTGTTTAGAAGCGTTGCGCCGGAAAAGTCTCCCGCGCGAAGGACGCCGACGCCGAAAATAATAACGCAGATGCCTATGACGAGATATGTGAGAATC
>JAJUHS010000022.1 GCA_029267755.1 Clostridiales bacterium | reverse complement strand
GAGCTCGTGCAGGGCGAGGGCGGGGTCCTCCCTCTCGAAAAGGAGTTTGTGTCAAAAACTGCAACGCTTTGCGCCGAAAAGGATGTGCTTCTTATTATTGACGAAGTGCAGACCGGAATCGGCAGGACGGGATCCCTGTTCACCTACCAGCAGTTCGGAATACTGCCAGATATTGTGACTGCGGCAAAGGGGCTCGCGGGCGGCCTGCCCTTCGGTGCGGTGCTGTTCGGCGAAAAAACCGCCGACGTTTTCGGGCCCAGCGACCATGGCACGACCTTTGGCGGCAACCCGATCGCTTCGGCAGGCGCAAAGGAAGTCCTTTCAAGGCTTACGCCCGAGTTTTTGGCCGAGGTTGTAAAAAAGAGCGAATATATAAAAGAAAAGGTACTTAAAATGCCGCATGTCACGGGAATCGCCGGCATGGGTCTTATGATGGGAATTGAGCTTGACGGCCCTGCGGCCTCCGACGTTGTAAAAGCGGCCTTCAACCACGGCGTTATCCTGCTGACCGCTAAGAAAAAGGTAAGGCTTCTGCCGCCGCTTACCATTACTTACGAAGAAATTGATGCCGGTCTTAATGCTCTCGAAGCAACGCTGTCAGAAATATAGCCGAAAGGAAATGTGAAGAAAAATGAAGCATCTTTTAAAATTGCTTGACCTTACGTCTGAGGAAATAACCGAAATTCTCGACCTTGCCGACGAGCTTAAGGCCGAGCTGAAAAACGGCACCGCGAAGCCGAGGCTTCAGGGCAAAACCCTCGGCATGATATTCCAGAAATCCTCGACACGCACCCGCGTTTCCTTTGAAACAGGAATGTACCAGCTCGGCGGAATGGCTCTGTTCCTCAGTGCGAACGACCTGCAAATTGGCCGGGGCGAGCCGGTTGAGGATACCGCGAGAGTGCTCTCGCGCTACCTTGACGGCATCATGATCCGCACCTTCGCTCAGGAGGAGGTCGAGGGTCTTGCCAAGCACGGCTCGATACCCGTTATAAACGGCCTCACAGACTTCTGCCATCCCTGCCAGGTGCTTGCGGATCTCATGACCATGCGCGAATACCTCGGAAAGAGCCTTAGCGGCAAAAAAATGTGCTTCATAGGCGACGGCAACAATATGGCGAACTCTCTCATAGTCGGCGGCCTCAAAATGGGCATGACCGTAAGCTGTGCCTGCCCGGACAATTATCATCCCCATCCCATTGTGCTGAAATTCGCCGCCGAATACGGCGATAAGTTCAGCCTCACTTCAAAGCCCGAGGAGGCCGCGGTCAAGGCTGACGTCATGGTTACGGACGTCTGGGCATCGATGGGTCAGGAGGGCGAAAAGGCCGAGCGCGAGAAGGCATTCAAAGGCTATCAGGTGAACGACGAGATAATGGCTCTTGCCAACCCCGGCTGCATAGTGCAGCATTGCCTGCCCGCGCATAAGGGCGAAGAGATTACTTATAATGTATTTGAAAGTCACGCAAAGGAAATATTCGACGAAGCTGAAAACAGGCTTCACGCACAAAAGGCGGTTTTGGTCAAGCTGCTTGGATAGGCTATTGGAGGAAGTATATGAAAAAGGCTTATTTGGTTCTGCAAAACGGGCGCATTTTTGAAGGCATCCGCTTCGGCGCGGACGGGGACATCACCGCCGAGCTGGTTTTCACCACCGGCATGACTGGCTATATAGAAACTCTGACCGACCCGAGTTATCACGGTCAGATAGTGGTCCAGACGTTCCCCCTGATCGGCAACTACGGCATTATCCCAGCCGATTTTGAAAGTCCCTCTCCGAAGCTCTCGGCGTACATCGTACGCGAACCCTGCGCCGAGCCCTCGAACTTCCGCTGCGAGGAAAGCCTCGCCAAGTATCTGCGGCAGATGGGCGTAATCGGGCTTTACGGCGTGGATACGCGCGCGCTTACAAAGATAATCCGCGAGTACGGCGTTATGAACGCATCCGTTCTGTCGGAGCTTCCGTCAGATATCGGGGCTTACACCAAGAAGCTTGCGGCAAAGGAGCTCTCGAGCGACGTGTTCTCGGTCACCTGCAGCAAGCCCTTTGTAGTCAGCGAGGACGGCAGCCCCCATATCGTACTCTGGGACTTCGGCTTCAAGGGCGCCATCGCCGATAAGCTGGCACAACGCGGCTGCAAGGTCACGGTTATGCCTGCGACTTCCACAGCAGAAGAAATACTTACTCAGAAGCCCGATGGTATAATGCTTTCAAACGGTCCGGGAGACCCCGCCGTATATACGGATATTATCGCAAATCTTCGCAAGGTGGTCGAATCGAAAATACCGACCTTCGGCATCTGCCTTGGGCATCAGCTTCTGGCTCTGGCGCGCGGTGCGAAGAGTACAAAGCTAAAGTACGGACACCGCGGCGCGAACCAACCCGTCCGAGATACCAGAACCGGCAAGCTTTTTATCACGAGCCAGAACCACGGCTACGCCATAATTCCCGAAACCCTTCCCGAAAGTGCCAAAATGACCTTTGAGAATGTAAACGACGGCACCTGCGAGGGAATTCACTACAGCGATCTCCCCGCGTTTTCCGTGCAGTACCACCCCGAGGCATGCGGCGGTCCGCAGGATACGGAATACCTGTTCGATGAATTTCTTTTCATGATAGGAGGTAGCCGCAATGCCGCTGAATAAGAATCTTAAACGTATAATGATTATCGGCTCCGGCCCGATCGTAATCGGACAGGCAGCCGAGTTCGACTACGCAGGTACGCAGGCCTGCCGTGCACTTAAGGCACTCGGCCTTGAGGTTATACTCGTAAACCCGAACCCTGCGACTATAATGACAGACAACGCGATAGCGGACAAGATATATATCGAGCCGCTGACAATCGATATCTTGAAGCGCATAATACTCAAGGAACTGCCGGACGGCCTTCTTTCCACCCTGGGAGGGCAGAACGGCCTAACCCTTTCGATGCAGCTTGCCAAGGAGGGCTTTCTTGAAAAGCACGGTGTCGCCCTTCTCGGAGCAAACCTTGAAACCATTGACACGGCCGAGGATAGGCTTCTGTTCAAGCAGGCGATGGAGAAAATTAACCAGCCGGTCATTCCCTCAGAGGTAGTTACCGACGTTGAAAGTGCCCTTGCGTTTGCCGAAAAGATCGGCTATCCCGTTATTGTGCGCCCCGCGTTTACGCTCGGCGGCTCCGGCGGCGGTATTGCGCAAAATCCCGGGGAGCTGGAGGAAATTGCCTGGACTGGCCTCGACGCCTCTCCTATCAGACAGATTCTCGTTGAAAAGTGCATTTCCGGATGGAAGGAAATCGAGTACGAGGTCATTCGAGACGGTGACGGCAACTGCATCACGATATGCTCGATGGAGAACTTCGATCCCGTCGGCGTTCACACCGGCGACTCTATCGTTATCGCACCCGCAGTAACGCTTGCAGACGTCGAGTATCAGATGCTTCGAAGCGCGGCGCTTAAGATAATCCGTGAGCTTAAGGTCGAGGGCGGCTGCAACGTGCAGTTTGCGCTTCACCCCGAAAGCTTCGAATACGCGGTTATCGAGGTAAATCCCCGTGTTTCCCGCTCCTCCGCCCTCGCGTCCAAGGCTACCGGCTATCCGATTGCGAAGGTAGCGGCTCAGATTGCTGTCGGCCTCAGGCTTGACGAGATCAAAAACGCTGTAACCGGCAAAACCAGCGCGTTTTTTGAACCCGCACTCGACTACGTCGTCGTCAAATTCCCAAAATGGCCCTTTGATAAGTTCGTGTACGCAAAACGTACGCTCGGGACGCAGATGAAGGCCACCGGCGAGGTTATGTCCATCGCCCCCACCTTTGAGCAGGCTCTCATGAAGGCCATACGCGGCGCGGAGATAAGCATGGACACCCCGAGGCTCCGAAAATTCTCTGAAATGTCCGACAAGGAGATTATGGAGCAAATCGGAGGTCCGACTACGGATCAGCGTCTCTTCCTAGTTTACGAGGCGATATTCCGCGGCGTCAGCATTGATGAAATACACTCGCTCACCATGCTCGACGAGTGGTTTCTCTCAAAGCTTCGGCATCTGGCGAACACCGAGAAGGAGCTTTCGAAGGGCGAGGTCACCGAGGAGCTTTATCTCGAAGCGAAGCAGCTTGGCTTTACCGATAAAACCATCGCCCGTCTTTCGGGTCATGCGGTTCCCTATCACCGTCGCGCCGCATACAAGATGGTCGATACCTGCGCCGCCGAATTTGCTGCGGAAACACCTTACTTTTACGCGACTTACGACGACGAAAACGAGGCCGCAGAATTTATCAAAGCAAATAACAGCGGAAAGCCCCGCGTTATCGTTTTTGGCTCCGGCCCGATACGCATAGGCCAGGGCATAGAGTTCGACTACGCCTCCGTACACTGTGTCTGGACGCTCAAGGAACTCGGCTATGAGGTCATAATGGTCAACAACAACCCCGAGACCGTTTCAACCGACTTTGATACCGCTGACAGGCTCTATTTTGAGCCGCTGACCGCTGAGGACGTAGCAGACATTGTCGCAACCGAGAAGCCCATTGGCGCGGTCGTAGCCTTTGGCGGGCAGACGGCGATAAAACTCACAAAATTTATCGGTGAAATCGGCATACCCGTGCTCGGAACCAGCGCAGATTCCATAGATACCGCCGAGGACAGGGAGCGCTTTGACGCTATTCTCAGCTCCCTTGGCATCCGCCGTCCAGAAGGCCGCAGCGTTTTCACGAAGGAAGCGGCGCTTGAGGCCGCCCGAGAGCTCGGTTATCCGGTACTTGTCCGTCCCTCCTATGTGCTCGGCGGCCAGAACATGATAATCGCCTTCTCTGATGAAGAAATTGAGCGCTATATGGATATCATCCTCTACAACGGGATAGACAATCCTATTCTTGTGGATAAGTACATGATGGGCACCGAGGTAGAGGTCGACGCGATTTGCGACACCGAGGACGTGCTCATTCCCGGAATAATGGAGCATGTCGAGCGTGCCGGCGTACATTCGGGCGACTCCATCGCGGTATACCCCGCCTGGAACCTCAGCGGCCCGCTGACGCAGAAGATTATCTCCTGCACCGAAACACTGGCTAAGGCTCTCAAGACACAGGGGCTTATCAACATACAGTATGTCATATACGAAAACGAGGTCTACGTCATCGAGGCAAACCCCAGAGCCTCAAGAACCATACCATATATAAGCAAGGTTACCGGCCTGCCTATAGTAGATATTGCGACAAGAGTCATGATGGGCCAAAAACTCCGCAATATGCCCTACGGCACGGGACTTTACAGACAATCCATTTTCTCTGCGGTCAAAGTGCCGGTATTCTCCTTTGAAAAGCTGACGGACGTCGACGTTCATCTCGGGCCAGAGATGAAATCCACCGGCGAGGTGCTCGGAGTGGGCCACACGCTTGAGGAGGCGCTATACAAGGGACTTCTTTCGGCGGGCTATTCGATGAAGCACAGAGGCGGCGTGCTTATAACCGTTCGCGACCTTGACAAGCGCGAAATAATCAAAACCGCAAGGCAGTTCAGGGAACTCGGCTTCAAGCTTTACGCGAGCGAGGGCACGGCGGCTGCTCTAAAAAAGGCCGGAATCGAAAGCAAGACCGTCGGCAAGCTCCATGAGGGCAAGAACGATATAATCGAGCTGCTCGAGAGCGGCAAAATCCAGTATATGATCTCGACCTCCAGCAAGGGCCAGCTCCCCCAGAGGGACAGCGTTCAGCTCCGCCGCAAGGCCGTCGAACGCCGTATTCCCTGCCTGACGAGCATCGACACCGCAAACGCGCTCGCGGATTCGATTGCAAGCGGCTACAATCAGAATAACGTCGAGCTGCTCGACATCGCTCACCTGCCGACCAAAAAGCAGCCCCTGCGCTTTGTAAAAATGCGCGGCAGCGGAAACGACTATATCTACTTTGACTGCTTCGACCAGACTATCGAGAACCCCGAGTCCCTTAGCGTCAGGATTTCAAACCGCAGAAAGGGTATCGGCGCGGACGGCATAGTGCTCATCTATCCCTCCGAGCTTGCGGACGCGAAAATCGTAATCTGCAACGCCGACGGAACTATGGGCGAGGTTGCCGGCAATGCTATGCGCTGTGTAGCGAAATATCTCTTTGAGAGCGGGCGAGTCAAAACAACCTCCATGAAACTCGAAACCGGAAGCGGCATCAAATCTCTTAAGCTCTATGTCCGCGACGGCATGGTTTATTCCGTTTCCGTCAACATGGGACATCCTAACTTTAGCGCCTCGGCGGTACCCGTGCTTTTGCCGGATCCGGTGGTCGATACGCCCGTTAGCGTTGAGGGCGAGGATTTCGAAATAACCTGCGTGTCTATGGGCAACCCTCACTGTGTGATTTTCACCGAGGATGTTGACGCGATTGACCTTGCTCGTCTTGGCCCTGCGTTTGAGCACGCCGAGTTCTTCCCGAAGCGCGCCAACATCGAGTTTGTTTCAGTAACGGACAGGTGTAGCTTTAACGTCCGTGTCTGGGAACGCGGCATTGGCGAGACCTGGGCCTGCGGCACAGGAGCCTGTGCGGTCGTCGCGGCTGCGGTAAAAAAGGGTATTTGCGCCCATGAGCAGGACATCACCGTGCATATGCGCGGCGGCGACCTTATAATAAACTGGGGCAAAAACGGCATTACAATGACCGGAAACGCCGAAAAGGATTACGAAGGAATTATTGAGGTATAATATTAATCTGAAGCTGGCCGAAAGGCCAGCTTCAGATTAATTCCTAAGAGGTACAAATGAACAATATCGAGTTTGCGGTTTTGGACGCAATACAAAGCATACGCTTCCCCGCTCTGGACTTCATAATGAAATATCTGACTTACCTTGGCGATGCCGGAATTCTTTTCATAATTCTGACCTTGCTGCTGCTGAGCTTTAAAAAGACCAGGCTTTTTGGCTTGGTCTGCGCGACCGCGCTGATATTCGACCTGCTCGCGGTGAATATTATCATCAAGCCGCTCGTGGCGCGCGCGCGGCCGTTCACGTTCAGGCCGGAGATTCTACTGCTCGTCAAGCAGCCCGTGGACTTTTCCTTTCCGTCGGGGCATTCGGCGGTATCCTTCGCCTTTGCGATCGCAATAGGAACATATAGCCCAAAGTATCAGCTCTGGGCCTTCGTCCTCGCGGCTCTTATGTCTTTTTCGAGACTTTATCTCTATTTACACTATCCGTCCGACGTCCTCGCCGGAATCGCGATAGGCATTATTTGTGGGTATCTAGCAAGACTTGTGTGGCGGAGAAGGCTGAATTACCAGTGAACCAAAAAAATACCGAGTGGCAAAGGGCATGGCGGTCAGCCATGCCCTTTAATTGCATGATACATATTTTGAACGTAAAAAAGAGTGTTGTAAACGATCTGATACGATATTATCGGCCAGTCTCAAGTCGTTAATCAATTCTTCAATTTATATGAGGCTTCGGTGGTTTGTGTGTAAAAACCAGCAACCAGAAAGTCCCAGACAAATGAAAAATGCCATGTAAGCCGCATGGCGGCTGTTATTTTATACATAGCTCTAGTCTTTTAATCCTTTACCGCCCCCACTGATGCGCCTCATTACAGCTTCTTCCGCTCGGGCTATCTCTGTCAGACGAACTTCGGCATATGAAAAAAAGGTTTTAAAAGCTTCGCAAAAATAATTCCTTATGGAGTTGTCCGTGAAAATTCTATCGCGCCTGCAGCCACCTCCGCACAGACGCACAAAGCGGCATTCAGCGCAGACTTCGGGTTTTTGCATACCTTCCCGCAGAAAACGAAGCGCAACTTCACCCGAGGCAAAGTTTTCAAGCGGCATATCACCGATTTTACCCATTCTCCATTCATCCAGCACATAAAAGTCACAAGGGTAGAGGCTTCCGTCGCCTTCTACCACGAAGTAGCTTCCGCAATTTCCCGAAGTGGAACATGTGCTAGGCGGCATCCCCATAAGAAGATGAACGTAATCCTCGAAAAGGCGTACGCTCACATAGCGTCCCGATTTCCAGTCAAGATACCAGGAGTCAAAAAGTCCGCAGAGGAATGATGCATACTCTTTTGGCTTAAGAGAATACGGCCTCCCACCCCTTTCCTCTTCAATAGGGTCAAGGCATGGAATAAACTGAAGATAATCTGCCCTCAGCCTCTTAAAAGTGTTATATATCCTTTGCGGACTTTTAGCCGAAATGCCGGTCACGACGCAGAGGATATTGACGTCGACCCCCTGGCTTTTTAACAGAGCAAAAGATTGGCTCACCCTGTTCCATGTGCCTTTTCGGGACGCATCGATCCTGTGCAAATCATGAACCGCCTTATCTCCGTCGATTGAAATCCCGGTGAGGAAGTTATTTTCCTTAAGAAAAGCTGCCCATTCCCTGTCAATAAGCAATCCGTTTGTTTGGATTGCATGTAGGATCGTAACGCCGGGCTTTTTAAACTCCTGCTCCAATCTTATAAAATCACGAAAGTAATCAAGACCTGCCAGCGTTGGTTCTCCTCCCTGAAAAGCGAAGCTTACCACCCCGCCCGGGGAAACCTCTTCAAATGCTGCCTTAACAAGACTGCGTGAGGTTTCTCGAGTCATGATGCCTAAGCTTGCAAATTCTCGGTTTGCTGCTTCATCTGTATAAAAGCAGTAACCGCAGCGCATATTGCAGAGGCTTGAGGCCGGTTTTATAAGAAAACTTACATTTTTCAGCATGGAACAGACTCCTTTTAACGCTAGTGCTTATTTAATAATATATATAATAATATTAATTTAACAGCCCGGCCCGGCATAAAGCTCGCTCAGCTGCTTCCATTCAGGTACTGTGTTTGGCTGCCTTTCTCCAGGTGTTGTGCGTCCGTTTTCGATCGCTTTCAAAAGCTCTTTTTTAATGCTGAAAACTAAATCCGGGTTTTGCGGAGCAATATTTATTTTTTCCCCTATGTCGCTTTTTAGGTCATAAAGCTGATAAGGCATTTCTTCCGTTGCACTTTGTTCCTTAATGCTATACGGTTGGTTCATGCCGTTATCCGGGCATAATTCAAGCTTTAAGAAGCCCTTTCTAATAGAAAAGCTGCCATTGCCGGAAGAGTGTATAATTGAATCCCTTATGGGCTCAGTGCTTCCATTTAGAATAGGTGTCAGGGAAACGCTGTCTTCTCCGGCGCCGTCAGGGAGCTTCACTCCGTTTATATCTGCAAAGGTTCGAAAGAAGTCCGAAAGGCATATAATTTCATCGCACACCACTCTGCTCTTATATTTTGCGGGCCACGATAAAATAGTCGGTTCCCTGTGGCCGCCTTCCCAAATATCACACTTTTTGCCTCGGAAGTGATAGCTGGGATTGTGCCCGTGCTCCATAAGGAAGGGGTAATCAACAATGCCGGAGCAGCCGTTATCGCTGGTAAATACAAATATAGTATTTTCCCAGATTTTGAGCTCCTTAAGCTTTTTAGTGATTTCTCCAACCATATGGTCCACCATAAGCACCATATCGGCATATGCGTTAAGTCCGCTCTTTCCCTCAAATTCCTTTGTCGGAAGAAGTGGACCGTGGACCGCAGGCGTCGGATAGTAAATAAAAAAGGGCTCATCCTTGTGAGAATCAATGATTTCGAGGACTTTTGACTGCATATCTGGAATTACCTTACGCATATCGTGTTGTCTAGAGGCAGGGCCCCTCTGCCAAAGCTGCGGCTGAGTCGGATAAAATCTGTCAAGCGGCCATACGCCACTCAAATGATCGGGTACATCCATAACACTTTCATTCTCGATATATGTATAGGGCGGCTGATCCAGTGAGCCGTTAAGTCCAAAGAAGTAATCAAAGCCATAGCTTCGTGGGCCAACTGTAACCGGCTTTGAAAAGTCAACATCAATCATGTCGATATGATATTTCGCCTTTCCCTGCACGCCGTCGGCCTTCTCCGCCTTTATGGCAGCAACCTCTTCCTCTGCTCCGTATTCCGAGCCGTCATAATCAAGCTTCTTCTGCCAGCCCATTCCCAGATGCCACTTTCCGACGCAGGCGGTATAATAATCCGAGGCCTTGAAAATGTCTGCCATAGTCATTCTGCCCTTTTCAATAAGGGGCTCACCGTCTCCCATCAGAACATGTGATTTAAGCCTGGAGCGCCAATTATAACGTCCGGTCAAGAGCCCATATCTTGAAGGCGTGCAAAGCGCGCTTGTTGAATGTGCATCCGTGAAGGCAATACCGCACTCCGAAAGTGCATCGATATTAGGCGTATGTATCTTAGAGTATTCATTGAAGAACGATACGTCCCCGTAGCCCAGATCATCTACTAACATCAAAATCACGTTAGGCTTCATTTTTTATTTTCCTCTACATTAAGCTTCACGCAGCTTTTTCTACATCATATATTGTGACCCAAAACCGAGCAAACCCTGTAATCAAAACAAAATTTACAGGGTTTGCATAATATATGTCCAATTTAGATAGCATACTGGAAGCTATTATAAGCGCTGATGGCCATAATAACTATCATCAAAATTTCGAAAAGCTTTTCAACAGCCTTGTTGTCCATTTTTTTGTATTGATTTCGCCCAAGAATTCCACCTAAGATACCGCCGACAGCCATCATAATTAGTGTCAGCCAGTCAAATTGAGGAACCGTATGTGTTGCCAATGTGAAAACGAGGCTTGTAATCTGACTAAACAATATTATGTAGAGGCTGTTTTGGGCTGCGGTTTTTGTTTCCATCGAAAAAAAGAAGTACAGCACTACCAGATTAATCGGGCCGCCGCCTATCCCCAAAAAGCTCGACATTATGCCTAGGAAGAAGCCAATCAGTATGCAGACAAATTTACTGTTTATTTTTAATGTCTTTATTTTGTCTTTTTTTAATGTATAGATTAGAGTCCCCAATGTTATAAGAAGTACGCAAAGAGACTGAACCGCGCCAACAAGATTTCCGTTTTCAAACATGTTTTTAACTGCTGTGAATAATTGTTTACCAACAACTCCGCCTAAGGCAGCTCCTGCTGCCAGCGCTGTTCCGGTTTTCAGATCGACCTTGCTTTCTTTAGCTAAAATCGCCTTCCCTACAGAATAGAAAGCCATTGAAAGCACTGTGCAGCCTGAAAGAAAGCTAATCGTCGAAACGCTACCCACCTTACAGAAATCCAGAATCGCTTTGATTAGAACGCCGCCGCCGATGCCGCATATTGACCCTACCAGAGATGCTAGAATCGCTATAATTAAGCAGAGTAAAATCATTTATACCTCCTGATATCGTTAATCAGCTTTTCAATTGTTATATCCAGATAACCTGACAGATGAATGTCAGCCTCGGGCAGCAGCTCTTTTGTCCCGATACCGACAGCCGCCATACCAGCGCGGTGTGCGGCCTCGATACCGGCGACGGAATCCTCAAAAACTATGCACTGCCGGCATGGGAGACCCAGTAGCTCCGCACCTTTCATAAATATATCCGGTTCGGGCTTGGCAATAGCAACAACTGTTCCGTCGACAATGGCGTCAAACAGTTCCCTGATCTGCAGCTTATCCAAGATCAGTCCGGCATTTGCGCTTGAACTGCCGAGTGAGATCAGATAGCCTTCACGTTTTGCGTTTTCAATAAATTCACGAACGCCCGGAAAAATTTCTTCCCGCTTCATTTGATGTATATAAGTAAGATACAAATCGTTTTTCCGTGTGCATAACTCTTCTTTTTGCTCAGGTAAAAAGCTTTTTTGACCAAGCTCCAGAATAATCTCGAGACTTGCCATTCGGCTGACACCCTTCAGCCGCTCGTTATCCGCAATGCTGAAAGGTATTCCAAGCTCTTCCGCCAAGCTCTTCCATGCCAGAAAATGATATTTTGCGGTGTCAACAATAACGCCGTCCAAATCAAAAATTAAGCCTTTAATCATTATAGTTTCGTATCCCATCTGCCGCAGAACGGATCTATCGGGCTGATTCCCGTAAATTTTCCGCGCCCCATAATCTTTTCTACAATGCTTTTTATTACATACGGACTGTTACAATACCCATTGATGTATGTACCAACCATAGGGACGTCCAGCAGGTGATAAGGATTGCCGACGCTGATAAATATGGTCGGAACCTCCCGCACAAACCAAGGCATATTGTTCCCCAAGCCAAACATTGTGTGCCAATCAATGCGCGCGACCGTCTTGTTGCTGGCGTTTTCGACATTACCGATATATATGACAAGATCAAAGGCGCTCCGAAAACTTTCAACTCCCGCATTCCCAAAAATCATCTCCGGCGTCTCCGGGACATACCGAGTCACCTCAAAGCCTTCTTTGGTAAGAAGTGATTCAAACGACTCCATGACCCTATCGTTCGATGGAAATCCGCCTAGGATTTGAAGAAGAACTCTTTTGTTTGTTTTTGGATTCAGCGGAATAAGATTCTGCGTATCCTTTACCAGAGTAACGCCCCGGTCAGCACACTCTTCCGCCCATTGTACATGCTCGGGACATTGAAGAGAGCTCAACGCCTCTCTTCCAGGCACAAGCTTTCCCGCACGATTCTTTTCATGCAGTCCCAGTGATGCCTTCAGAGCCAGAATTCGCGTTACCGCTTCATTCAGCCTATGTTCAGAGAGTATTCCTGCATTAAAACCATCCTTCATGTACCTAATATCCTCAGACAGATCTTTATTGAACAGGAAAACATCACAGCCGTTCTCTATTGCCGTGGGCACTGCAGTTTTTCTGTCCATGGCACAGGTAAAGCCGGTCATAGGCGTGGCATCGGAAATGATGAGCCCGTTAAAATTAAGCTTTTTACGAAGCAGGTTCTGCATCAGATTTTTCGATAATGAGGCCGGAATCACTCTATGACACGGCTTACCGTCAAACAATTCCTCACCGGCTGGCATAGCGATATGACCAACCATGATTGACTTTGCGCCCTCTTCAATTAACCCGCGGTAGATATCCCCATAGGTTCTATCCCATTCTTCATAGCTTAGGGAATTGACGCTGGTTAACAAATGCTGGTCTCGTTCGTCCACACCGTCTCCGGGGAAATGCTTGATTGCAACCGCTACGCCTTCCTCTGTTGCACCTTTCATATAGGCTTTGCCCATCTCCAGAACACGCTTTGGGTCATCTCCGTAGGTTCGAACGTTTGTAATCGGATTGTGAAAATTCATATCGATGTCCACGACCGGAGCAAATGCCCAATTCACACCGATGGCCGCGCCCTCTCGGCAGGCGACTTTTCCAAGCTGATAGGCCTTTTTGGGGTCGCCCGTTGCTGCAATCAGCATTTGTCGACCGAAGTAGGTTCCCTCAAACGCGGCGCCGTTTCCTCCATCTTCCAGGTTTGACCCGACGAGCAACGGAATTTTGCTTCTGTTTTGAAGGATGCGCAAGCAATCCTGCAGTTTCTCTGCATTGGCAGGTCTGTAAAAAACAGCGCCCGGCCGAACGTTATCGATAAGATTTTGCAGCTCGTTTTCATCATCTGAATACACAATTGGGCAAAACAGTTGTCCAATCTTTTCATCAAAGGTCATGCTGCTAAGCGTTTGATTAACCCACGTAATGGCCTCATCATCTAAGAAGAACGGTTTAACCTTTAAATCCATCATATCCATCTCAACTCATTATGCCTGCGCACGCTGCGCTCTTTGACTGAGCAGAATATCCACTGTCATATCGGTGTCCATCGGAATACCGACACGCTCATACTGCTCGGCAGGCGCATCGTTTTCAATCATTAGGGCTTTCATCGCATTGATCATCTCGACCTCTTTAATCGGGTCGTCCAGCTTTGTCATCTGTCCAGGGTCGGACTGCAGGTCAAACAGCATATGATCCTTCGCATTTGCTTTTTTCATGAAACGCGCATTACGAACGGGAATTCTTAGTGTCTTAAGGCCCTTTGTGAATGTAAACGGCTCGGCAAGCTCCATATCGCGAAGCTCGTCCGGCGTAAACAGGGAGTTCATATGCGTCGGCATAAGGGTATACTCGTAAAGCGGTCCGCCGTCCGGATTTACCTTAGCTCGCATATAGACATAACGACCGTCGGTGATATTTATTGCGTCGCCGTGATATCCGTAAAGGGCATATTTTCGCACCGGCTTGTCGTTAGCGATGGTTTCCTTCAGCACCTTTCCGTTCATATCTTTTGGGATGGCTACGCCAAAGAAGTCCAGAATAGTCGGCGCGAGATCGATTGTCTGAACCAGCGCCTCACGTCTGCAGTTTTTGCACCCGCTCCTTGGATCCCAAATAAACAGCGGAGTGTGCGCAATCTCATTGTAAAGCGGCATAATGCTCTTTGCCCACCAGCCATGCTCACCCAGCATAAATCCATGATCCGTATTTACGATGAGCATGGTATCCTTCCACAGGTCATACCGATCCATCATGTCAAGAACCCTGCCTAGGTTACGGTCGCACATGGAGGCCAGCGCATAGTATTTGCAGCGCATGTTCTCTATTTCTTCCGGCATTTCCGTCACTTTCGAATATGGCGGCCAGTCATAAGGCGACAGTTCCTTATCCGGGCTTACATACAGCCGTTGGTAGCTGTCCGGCGAGACAAATGGCTCATGTGGGTCAAATGTTTCGATCTGCAGATACCAGCCATCGTAACTCCTGTTGCGCTCGATGAAATCCAGACCGTCGTTAAAGGTCTGGGTCTGAGGATAGTCCTCCTCATTGACAATGAACTTACGGTTTTTTATATTCCGTTTGCCGCCGCTCTCCCTATACTGACGGAAACCCTCCGGCAGTTTTTCCAGACCCATCATTTGGGTCGCTTCAACTTCTTCGAGGCTTCCCTTCCACTTGTCATTCTCCTGGCCGCGGTAGCAGCCCCAGGAGTCAAACCTCTCATGATATGTAGCTCCGCCGTCCTGAAGATAATGATAATGATCGGTCGCCATGTGGGTGTATATCCCGTTCTTGCTCAGAATTTCCGGCATGGAATCGTCAAACGGCTCCAGAGGGCCCCATGAGCGGTGCAGGAAATTATAGCGTCCCGTGTGGAGTTCACGGCGCGCGGGCATGCACGGCATGCTGCCCACATAGCAGTTGTCAAATGTGCAGGCACGCTCCTGCAGGCGCTTGAAATTCGGCATTTGAATCGTGTCACTGCCGTATGGCGGCATCAAATGACGGTTCAAAGAATCGTACATCACCATAATTGCTTTCATTTTTATTGTCCTTCCCGGCTTCGGAGCTGCGCACGAAGCCATTCCTGTATTCCGTACATGTCGAGCTCTTCACGGATTTTTCTCTGCGCTTCTTCCTTCAAATCCTCAGGGCAGTCATACTTGATTCTGCTCCAGATCATCTCGAAATTATACCGTTCATCCCACTTAAACGGTACGATATCACAGCTCTCCTGGTACCATTCCAGCAGCTCTGCTCTCATTTTTGTTATCACCGCTTCATATCTCGGGTTATGTATCTCATTGACTGACTCTGTCGAATCAAGGGTAAGATCGTAAAATTCATCGTCTTCATAAAGTCTTTTAACGTACTTGTATTCGGCGCTGCGGATCATCGTCGCCTTCGTATGGGCGACGTCGTCTGACTGGGCCACCCTTCTGGGATAATAGGGGCTGAATTTTGACGGGAGAGACCCGTTCGATTCATCACAGTGCCTTTCCGAGGCCAGCCTGCCGCCCTCGGCAAACACATATTCCCTATTCGGTACCGTTCTGTTTGCAATCTGAGGAATCAAACTCCGTCCAAAATGTGTGTGCGATGGTTGAATACCGCAAATACTCATAACAGTGGGGTAAATGTCAATTAGTTCGACCATGCTCTCTGAAATACCTGCATCAGCATTGAGCTGCGCCGGTGGTTTAATGATCAGCGGAACATTTACAAGACAATCCTCAAAGGTGTTCTGTGTTTTTTCTACGATACCATAATCGCCGGTGTAGTCACCGTGATCGGAGAAGATCAGGATAAGCGTCTCGTCATAAATACCCGCGCTTTTGAGCGCGTTGCATATTTTTCCGACGTAGTCGTCAACCTTCAAGCACATGCCGAGATAGCAAGCGCGCAGCTCGTCCCACTCCTCCTCAGTCAATTTCTGCAGCCTCTGCTCCTCGGCAATACGGCGCAGAATCTTCGGCTTTCCCTCGAGATCTTTTGGTCCCGTAACTCTAGGAGACAGCTTCTTTCTGTCAATGGCGCTGAAGTAGGGCTCTTCAATCATATAGGGCGGATGCGGCAGCTGCAGCCCCAGAAACAGACAAAATGGCTGCTCCTTGCTTATAGAATGTATCTTTTCTATCGCCTGATCGACGCTTTCGTCGTCATAGGTATAGTTTTTTCCATTGTTATCGCGCTGGAGTTCTCCAAAATAAAATGAGTAGAAGTTCTTGCCGTCCGGGGTTCCTCTGGGATTTGGTTTTACGGTGCCTGGTGGAGCAGGCACTTCTCCGCCATAAAACGTTTCATTCGCATGTCTCTCAAAGCTGCCCTCAATTTGGGCAGGTAAAAAGTCATTTCTCGCGTTCATCCAGACGTAGTAGCCTGCATCCTTCAATTCGCTGAGCAGCGACGTCTCATCAGCCTGCAGCATATATTCCATCGTTCTGTGTCCCCGAACATGAGGATATAATCCGGTCAGAAAGCTGCAGCGGCTCGGAACGCAGACGGGATTCTGGCAGAAAGCATTTCTGAATGATACTGCGTCTTCTGCGACTAATTTGTCAATATTCGGTGTTTGAGATGCCGGATTGCCAAGATGAGATAGTGCATCCGCCCGCATTTGATCAGGGTTGATGATGATGATGTTTGGCTTCAAGAATATTATCCTTTCTTTAACAAAACGGATTCTGTGTTTTAATTATAATTGCGATCGCGGGTGCAGCCTTCATCCGGCTACACCCGCTTCAGGCCTAAACCTATACAGTAACTGAATTGCTCAAAGACAGTCTATATGCCCTTGCTTCTTTTGCCCTTTCAGCTTTCAGCTTATTGCGTTTAATAATGGGATAATTCTCACGGAAAATCAAAAATCCCAGGAAAAGAAGCATATTGAACAGGCTTACGGCTGCATATGGCAGGTTCATGGCACTAAGCCCCCGCAAGAATACTTCGTTAACCAAAACGCCGCTTAAAATTCCAAGTGTTTGGTTCTTAGTCCATCGAGTCAAGAATGCACCGAAGAGGACTGGAAACATGTACGCAAAAATTGAACCGTTGCTGGTTGTGCCAAGCTCAACCGACAGGTTTCCCTTAAACCCGACGTCAAAGATTCCGGCGAGTGCAATCAGCGCACCTGCAAATGCGTAGCAAAGGAAAACCGTCTTGAACAGCTTGATGCCCGACTGCTTTGCTATTCTCTGAGACCCCTGAACGGCACGCTGATGATAACCGAATTTGGTATACTGCAAAATGAGGATGACAACCAGTGCCGCTGCTAAGACGACTATGATCTCAAAATTTGCATCGGACAGGAGTTTGACATTTTCAACACCTGTCAGCATCAAGCCGTTTGGGAAGAAAGTAAACGTGATACACTCATAGATAAGGCCCATTCCAATACCGAGAACCATGGAAGGAATCCTGAATGTAACAAAAACGAGTCCAACCAGGCTGCCTCCTAAAAGTCCGACGACTATTGTGAAGAATAATATTCCGAACGTCCCCATCCCGAGAGCTAGTGCGATAGTCCCGCCTACAATGATCGACGACATCTGCTGCGCGCTGAGGGACAAGTCCATGCGTCCGGATGTGGCATTGAAGGAAAGCGCAAAGGCTGCACACGCTCCAATACCGGCATTGCGCGCAAAGTTGCTGAGGTCCAGCATAGTTTTCATGACATGTGTCTTAAAGAAAATCACACATATCAGCTCCATCAGAACGTACGTTGCCGCAGGTATACCTATCAGCAAGACTATGCCTTTAGGATCAAAACTATTGTTTTTTGTAAGCATTTTTTCTCCATCCGGCATTAATTATTACATGCCTCTTCTTTTCATAATATCCTGTGCTGTGTTCTCTAAAACAAGTTTTGCAAACTGTTCGTTTGTAAGGCTAGGTGTGTAGACTTTGATCATCTTCTTGAGATCGTCAATAGTAAGGCCGTAAGTCTTTTCGCTTGTATCTATGGTAGCAATTTTTGCGTATTCAGCCGCTCCGGAGATTGTCCACATTGGGAAGAGCAGCTGCTGTATCTTTCCGTCAGCCGTTTTACCTAGGTCAGGATTTCCGGTCAGTGCGTTATATACCTCGGCAAACAGCGCTCCGGCAACGGAGTTGGCCGGCTTGACAATAGCGGAATTTATTACGGTATCGCCCGTTGAATCCTTCGTTTTAAAAAATGTGTCTAAATCCGGGCCGGGCATACCGAGCACAGCAAGTCTGATGTTCTTTTTATAAGTCTTTTCAACCTGATCAATAGCTGCTGTTAAATTCGTATATCCTGCGTACACACAAATCACAGTGTCGTATTCGCCGGTCTGAAGCAGTGAGGAAAAGCCCTGAACATAGTTTTGCTGGTTTGCGAAGCCGGGATAAATTGCGATCTTCATATCTGTTCCTGTATTAACATTTGTAACAGCTGTAGATTTCGCAATTGTTGTAATGTCTTTGTCATACTTAAGGCTATACATATTCTGCAGCATTTCAAGCAAAGCGATTGTGCTCTGCTGGTGTTGTAGGGAAGCTCCGGAGGCGCCGCCCGAAACGATAACAACGTTATGCTTCTGTCCGTCATTCAGCAAAGGCTTGGAAATGCTGGCAAATGCCTCGCCAACCAGCTTGTTATTGCTGCCAATTGTCCCAAGGATGTATTTCTGATTCTGCCAGGACTGCGGTGGGGTTTGGGCATTGGAAACACAGTACATACCCATCTCATTTGCTTTTAAGAACATCTGTTCCTGAGGTGCGTCAGTATAGAAGCTAATGAGGGCTTTCGCGCCTGAGGCACCGGCGTTTTCAACGAACGCCAGCGCTTTGTCGGCACTGTTTATGGCTTCAGAAAAAATAAATGAGCAGTTAAAGGCCGGTCCTACGTATTTCTGCAGGTAGTCCTGCATAGCAGTCTCGGTTGTAGAAATTGCTCCGAATGCCACCGCGATTTTAAACGGACCTGTTTTAGGTGCACCGGAGCTTGCTGGTGAGGATGCCGGTTGCTTGCTTCCGCAGCCTGCTAACAAGGCCAGCGACAGAACGGATGCCAAAAGAATGCTGATGATTTTCTTCATAATACTTCCTCCTATTGATTTAGATTAAATTATATTTATCCCTGTCGGGAAGGTAGTCCTTCCGGTCGTTTTTGTCCAGATATAACAAGTATCAGGAATATCAAACCGCGAACGCCTGTTATTAATCCATTGGGAACTCCGCTCATCAGCATTCCGTTATTAAGTACGGCTACCGTCATCGCACCAATGACACCGGCGTAAATCCTTGATTTCGATCCGCCGAATACCGGCATGCCTCCGAGAACGATGGCAAGCATGACGTCCATATTCAGTGTACCGAGAGTCGTTGAACTGACGCTGCCGGATCTGATAAGGTTCATTAAGACCGCAAATCCAACGCCAAAACCGGCGATAAGAAATCCAAGGAACTCAAATTTCACCTCGTTAAGTCCCGTAAGCCTGGCGCAGCGCTTGTTCGCGCCGAGAAACTTCAGCGACCTTCCGATACTCGTAAAATGAAACAGGACAGCCGCTATTAAGAAATAAACGAAAAACGCGTAATAGGAAAAATTCGAATTTCTAAGGCTGACTTGCAATGCATAAGGCAACGTTAGTGTCGCACCGTTTAATATGAATATATTCATAGCCGACAGAAGCCCCATCATTGATACGGTGACAAACAGCACCGGTACATGCAGCTTTGAACTGATTGTGCCGGTGAATGCCATAATTAAGACACCGACAATAATTGCTGTGGCAAACAATGCAGGTACAGAATTTGTCATTTTAAAAACTGTCATGCTTATTGTAGAGGCCAAAGCCGTTGTCGCACCCATGGCAATATTTATACTTCCCCCACTGAATATAAAAACCGCACCTGTAGATACTGTGGCAACAACAAGAGCCTGGTCTAGCATCCTCTTAAGATTGGCAGGCCCCAGAAAAGTGCCTTCCGTTATCACCTGAAACAGCGCCATTAAAACGCCAAGAATGATGATTGGCAGAATTCTCGCTACCCATCTGCTATTCTTTAAGTTAGTTAACACCATCGTCATATTATCACCCCCTATATGATGTACTCTATCAGCTTTTGTTCAGTTAAACCTTCCGACCTCAAAGCTTCGTGCACAATCTTGCCGTCTTTCATAATGAGTATCCTGTCACTCATTCCGATAAGCTCAGGAAGCTCTTCACTGATCATAATAATCGACTTGCCCTCTTTTTTCATTTCATACATAAGCTGATACATTGATGCTTTAACGCCGATATCAACTCCTCTTGTCGGACAGTCCAAAATCAGAATGTCAGTATTCGCGGCAATCCATTTACCGAAAACAACCTTCTGTTTATTGCCGCCTGATAAAGTGCTTACTTCATGATACATAGATGCGCACTTGATTTTAAGACCGTTAATCTGATCCTGTATGTATTTCTTTTCTTTTCTAAAGGAAATAATTGCACCTAAGATTGTGTTCTGTTTATATCCGGTGCTGGCAATATTGTCCCATATCGTGGCTTCAAGTCCCAGGGATTCCTGATCACGATTTTTTGAGACATAACCAATGTGGTGCTTTACTGCCACTTCCGGACTTTTGACTATTGTATTGGTTTTGGGCAGGATGACTTCACCGTCTATAACCTCCTCATCGCCAAAGAGAGCTCGTCCCAGAGTGTGCATACCACAGTCCGATAAGCCTCCGATTCCGAGTATCTCGCCTTTGTGAAGCTCCAGCGAAAGGCAAAACAGATCATTTAATGTTGTTATACAGTCTGCTTTTAAAACAACCTCTTTGCTATAGCCGTCAAAGTCATCTCGGTAATAATTGCCCTCAATTTCTCTGCCGACCATTAATCGCTTTATTGTGTTTTGCTCAAACTCATCCTTGGTAAGCGTGGATATCACAACACCGTCGCGCAAAACTGTCATTGCGTCGCAGTATTCGACGAGTTCATCCAAGTCATGAGAAATAAAAAGTACTGAATTTCCCTCTTCCCTGATCTTTTTCATCAGCTGATATAAAAGGGCACGGCCCTTTTGAGAAAGAACCGTAGTTGTCTCATCCACAATGAACAGCTTCGGCTTCCAGTACATAAGTTTTGCTATCTCCACAAGCTTGTTGTCTTGCATATCCAGCATATGAGAACTTGTCGCAGGATTAAGATGACTAAGCCCCAGTTCTGCAAGAACTTTTCCCGCCTCTTTAATCATAGCGCCTTTGCTTACAAAAGGGCCTTTTCTGAACAAACCTTCATGTCCCAGAAAAATGTTTTCCGCTATAGAAAGATTCTGAATTGTTCCAGCTTCCTGAACAATCATGCCGACGCCAAGCTT
>JAJUHS010000141.1 GCA_029267755.1 Clostridiales bacterium | reverse complement strand
CCCTCGGAAAGCTCAACGGTGCCGGCGGGGCCGACAAGCTTGACGGGCGCGCTGCCCGCGATATTGCCGCTTTCACGGATAGGGGCGGATACGCCGAGTATGCGGGCGTCGGTAAACGAAAGCTCGACCTGTGTATACTTGCGGCAGGGTCCAAGAATCGAAACATCCTTAATTGTTCCCTTGGGGCCAATCACGTCGACCTTTGAGAAGGATGCGAACTCTCCCGGCTGTGACAGATATTTTTTTACCTCGAGCTCAAATTCCTTGCCGAAAAGCGCTTCAAGACATTCCTTTGTTACATGAACATGACGGCCGGAGCCCTCAATTGTTACCTGAAATTCCTTCATATAAAATCCTCCAAATAATATCTGATAATCCTGGAACAAAGTGAATTTACCACCATAATAAAAAAAGTGCAAGAGTTTAGCAGAAAAAAATATGATTTTAGGAACATTATGTTTACAAAGCAGCGGCAAATCTGTATAATATACTGGCTGTAATCAAAATAGCGAGGGAGAGTCAAATGGAAACCGTGTTTTCGGAAAATCTGTCAAAGCTTCGAAAGGAGCGGGGGCTGAACCAGCGCAAAGCCGCCGCCGAGCTAAAAATATCGCAGGCGCTTTTGTCCCACTACGAAAACGGAATCCGCGAACCCGGCCTTGACTTTGTGGCCAGGGCCTGCGAGTATTATGGCGTTTCGGCTGACTATATGCTGGGCAGGACAAACATAAGGGAAACTATTCTGACCGGCGGCACAAACGATGATGAGACTGCCATCGACAAAAACAAGCAGGAAGTAACAGCCTTCGCCGCCGTGCTGTTCCGAGTCCTGGAGCAGTCCGACGAGGACATTGCATCGACGGCGTTGAGCTATATGACAACCGCTGAGTATAACCTGCTGCGTTATCTTTTTGCCTGCTCGGACAATAATCAGTTCTCCCTTCCGCCGGAGCAGTCCGCCGCCTTATGCGACGCGGATATGAAGCTTCTGACGCTTAAGCTTTGCAGTGAAATCAGAAAGCGCGGGCTGAAGTTTTCTGCAGAACCTCTAAAGAAGAGTTTATCCAAAACAACTTATAAATTATTCGAATCCTCGGCAGCGAAGCTTGAGAACCGTCTAAGCGATATCTTAAAATAACAGATGGATCTCAAAATACAAACAGGGGTGAAATACTTGACAGACCAGAGCAAAATAAGGAATTTTTCAATAATTGCTCATATAGATCACGGAAAATCAACGCTTGCCGACCGCCTTCTGGAAAAATGCGGCGCTGTCGATCCTCGCGAGATGGAAAACCAGGTTCTTGATAACATGGACCTGGAGCGCGAGCGCGGGATAACGATAAAGGCCCGGGCCGTCGGCCTTAAGTATAAGGCGAACGACGGGGAACTATATACGCTTAATCTCATCGACACACCGGGGCATGTGGACTTTAATTATGAGGTCTCGAGGAGCCTTGCCGCATGCGAGGGTGCGATTCTAGTGGTTGACGCAAGACAGGGGATAGAGGCGCAGACACTCGCCAATACCTATCTCGCGCTTGAACATAATCTTGAAATCCTGCCCGTAATTAACAAAATCGATCTTCCTGGCGCGGAACCGCAGAAGGTCAAGGCCGAGATAGAGGATGTTATCGGGATTCCGGCGCTGGACGCACCCGAGATATCGGCAAAGCTCGGAATCGGCATAGACGCGGTCCTGGAGGAGATTGTAAAGCTGATCCCGCCCCCGCAGGGCGACGTTAACGCCCCCCTGCGCGCGCTTATTTTTGACAGCCAGTACGACAGCTTTCGGGGAGTTGTCGTATATATAAGGGTCATGGAAGGAGAGCTCCGCCGCGACGCAGAGATAAAAATGATGGCGTCCAAAGCCGTATACAAGGTCGTTGAGGTCGGGCATCTGCGCCCGACAAGGCTCGATCCCTGCGAAAGCCTTAAGGCGGGGGACGTCGGATACTTTACCGCAAGCATAAAGACGGTCAGCGACACCCAGGTAGGCGATACGGTTACTGAGGCCGAACGTCCTGCCTCGGAGCCGCTGCCGGGCTACAGGCCTGCAAACCCTATGGTCTTTTCGGGAGTCTACACCTCGGACGGAGCCAAATACCCGGATTTGAGGGACGCTCTTTCAAAACTTAAGCTAAACGACGCGGCGCTGTCTTTCGAGCCGGAGTCCTCGGCTGCTCTCGGCTTCGGCTTCCGCTGCGGCTTCCTAGGGCTCCTTCACATGGAAATAGTTCAGGAGCGGCTCGAGCGTGAATACTCGCTCGATCTCATTACGACCGCCCCGAGCGTTATTTACCGTATTACAAAGACCAACGGCGAGGTTCTTATGATAGATAACCCGCTCAATTATCCTGATCCCGCCGTAATTGAAAAGGCGGAGGAGCCCTTTGTGAACGCGAGCATAATGTGCCCGACGGAGTTCGTCGGAAACATTATGGACCTCTGTCAGGACAGACGCGGCGAGTACAAGGAAATGGTGTACATTGACTCCGACCGCGTTGAACTGCGCTACTCTCTGCCGCTTAACGAGATAATTTATGACTTCTTTGATGCGCTCAAATCCCGCAGCAGGGGCTACGCCTCCCTGGACTATGAATTTGCCGGCTATCGCGAATCCGATCTTGTCAAGCTCGACATACTTCTCAACGGCGAGGTGGTCGATGCGCTCTCATTTATCGTACACAAGGAGAAGGCGTACGCGAGAGGTCGGCGCATCGCCGAAAAGCTCAAGGACAACATTCCAAGACAGCTTTTCGAGGTGCCGGTACAGGCGGCGGTCGGCGGCAAGATAATCGCAAGGGAAACTATAAAGGCGATGCGAAAGGACGTGCTCGCCAAGTGCTACGGCGGCGATATCACAAGAAAGAAGAAGCTGCTTGAAAAACAGAAGGAAGGCAAGAAACGCATGCGCAACCTCGGTTCGGTCACCGTGCCGCAGGAGGCGTTCATGGCCGTTCTTAAGCTGGACGAATAAACTCCCGCGGGTATCCGATGCCCTGCCGGATTTTTGGCAAACTGAAAGCTCCGGGGAAGTTCCCCGGAGCATATTGCTTTATTCAAATGCCTTTGCGATATCCGAAAGAATCTTGGTTATTGGCAGGCTCTGCGGGCAGTGCCTTTCGCACTCGCGGCATAGGATACAGCTTGACGCCTTGCCGCCGCGGGCTACGTTCATATTGTAGCGTCGCTTGTTCGCATCAAGGTTGCGATATGTCCTGAAATCGTTCAGGAGAGGTATAAGCCTCGGAATATTTATATGCTGAGGGCAATTGCTGACGCAGTATTTGCAGCCGGTGCAGGGAATGGTCGGAATCTTTGAAAGCATCTCCACCGCCTTATTTATCACTTCATGCTCGGCTTCCGTAAGAGGCTTAAAATTATCGAAGGTATCCAGATTGTCCTTAAGCTGCTGCATATCCGACATGCCCGAGAGCACGGTGCTGACCATAGGGAGCGAACCGACGAAGCGGAAGGCCCAGGAAGCAAGGCTCTTTTCGGGAGCGGCGCGAAGGAATACTTCACGAATCTCGGGGGGCATGGCTGCCAGCGCTCCGCCGCGAACAGGCTCCATAACTATGACCGGCTTGCCGTGCTTTTCGGCGACCTCATAGCAAAGCCTGGACTGGACCTCTTTGCTTTCCCAGTCCGCGTAATTGAGCTGAAGCTGTACGAATTCAAGCTCCGGATGGGACGACAGCACTTCATCAAGATGCTCGGCAGTGGAATGGAACGAGAAACCAAGCTTTCGGACAAGCCCGCGTTCCTTCAGTGATTTTGCATAGGCCCAGCCGTCGAATTCATCAAGCTTTTTCGCAACGTGTCTGTCTACGCCGTGGAGCAGGTAATTATCAAAATAAGATACGCGTGTACGCTCAAGCTGAGTCTTAAACACTTCCTCCATATCCTCTTTTTTGTTCAAGTCCCAGAGCGGCAGCTTCGTCGCGAGATAAAACCTGTCTCTCGGATAGCGTGCGGAAAGAAGCTCCCCCACAGCCTTTTCGCTCTCGCCCTCGTGGTAAACGAACGCCGTATCGAAATACTTATAGCCCCTCTCCAAAAAAAGGTCTATCATATCGGCGGTCAGGGCCTTGTCTATATCCTTTTCACCGCCCCCGCTGATTTTTGGCAGGCGCATCAGTCCGAAGCCAAGCTTCATACTATTCACCTTTGTACGCTCCCTTCAAAATATAAAAGATCCAGATTAGTTTCTTTACTTTATTACAATTATAACATACATGTTCCGTTTTTGTCGATATAGTCCAACCACCCCGTATTCACAGCAAAAGTTAATTTTTTGGGT
>JAJUHS010000031.1 GCA_029267755.1 Clostridiales bacterium | reverse complement strand
CATTAAGGCGGGTTTTTGGGCTGGTCTTCAAGTTTCTGTCTGCTGTTTTCCCAATAATAGGTTTTTGCAGGCCGATTGGTTCGGCTTCAGTCCATAATTTTCGGGGCTGTAGCAATTTTTATTTTGCTACAGCCCCTTTGTCTACTTTTGCATCCGCGCTTTGCAAACTTATGTATAACGGAAACCGTAGTTCCTTTGCTACCCCGAAGTTTATAGCCAAAAAGTTTTTGCAAGTCAAGATATTCTTTCCGTCAGTATAGTTAAGAGTAAAGATCAGCCTTCGCTTCGCTTTTTCCGATTGATTTTGCTCAGATAGCGGTACATAGTGGCCTGTGAGCAGGACAGCCGCTGTGCTACTGCCTGAGTAGCTCCTTTTAGCATAAAGATTCCACGTTTGTCTAGCAATTGGATTATTTTCATTTTCTCATCCTGTGTCAGCCGATCGGGTGATACCCCGGTAGTATTCATTACGGCCCGAAACGCGTCGTCCGTTGCGGCGGCAATGCTGTTGTAAAATGTTTCCTGCTCACCACTATCAGTCAGTGTAAGAGGAAGCGGGGCTTGTTGTATGGAAATATTGCGGTCAACATAATCATCAGGATGACACAGTGCAAACACTTTTTCCGACAGCTCCCGATATCGGCTGTCATCAAAATTGATGCAGAAGAGTCCCACCAGCTCACCATACTCGTCCTTAATAAAAAAAGTAGAACAGCGAAGTATTTTTCCGTCTTCAGAAACGCCGCGGTAGTTGAGCTTCCAGTTTTGGGCTAGATATGATTTTTCTGCAATGATCTGCAAGGCAAGACTTGTCGGCGGAGCACCTACACTGCGTCCGCTGACATGGCCGTTGGCAATAGCTACAATACGTCTGTGCTTTACATCGTTCAAAGCAATCTCATAATCCGGCCCGAGCGCCATCCCCATAAATTCAACTAGTGAGGAATAGTAGCGTACCCAGTCATTTGCCATCTCACAGAACCCCTCCAATTTTTAAATAATAGTTTTACTTCCATATCTGCAGTAATCATTTATAAAATAACACTTTTTTTATATATTGACAATCTAATTGATAATTAATTCTTATTATTTTTTTGACTGACGTCAAATTTCCGAGATCCGTTTTTTACTGTTTTTAACGTCATTGCACAATTTTGCTTTAATATTCAGAATAAATTAATATAAATAGTAAAAAAGCAATTGACAATATTTTATTATAGTGATAAAGTTTTATCATCGAGGAGGTGAACATAATGAAGAAGGTGATCTGTACAGATAAGGCTCCTGCCGCTATTGGTCCTTATTCTCAAGCCATTCAGGTGGGCAGCCTGACGATTACGTCCGGCCAACTGCCAATCAACCCGGGCACGGGAGAGTTTCCTGACGGCATTGAGGCGCAGACCCGTCAGTCTCTTGAAAACTGCAAAAGCGTGCTTGCTGCCGCAGGTATAACTATGGATCAGGTTATTAAAACCACGGTTTTTTTGAGCGATATGGACAATTTTACAGCAATGAATGAAGTCTATGCCCAATTCTTTTCGGGAGCCTGCCCAGCCCGCAGCGCAGTAGAGGTTTCAAGACTGCCAAAAGACGCTTTGGTAGAAATCGAGTGCATCGCCGTTTAATGAAGTGCATATAGCCTGCAGCAGAGTTCCCTTACATTAAATTCCAAAAGGTATACTGTCCGCCAGTCGCCAATGGCCGATGACCGGGGTATCCTCTAAAAAACAGGCGCTTCGTGCCAAAATTTATGGAGGTCAGTATTATGAAAAATTACTCTTTAAACGTTCCAACCCCCCACTCTTTTTCCTATGTTAAGCGTAATATTCCAGAGGTGACTGTAGAACAGCGAGAGCGTGCGCTAAAGGCCACCCATTACAACGAGTTCGCTTTCCCGGCCGGTATGCTTACAGTGGACATGCTTTCCGACTCCGGCACCACTGCCATGACGGATGCGCAGTGGGCGGCTATGTTCCTGGGAGATGAGTCATACGGCCGCAACAAAGGCTATTATGTGCTTCTGGACACCTTCCGCGATATTTTTGAGCGCGGCGGTGAGAAGAACTGGAAGAAGGCGATTGACCTGGTTCGCACCGACTGCACAGACATCGATAAGATGATGGACGAGCTGTATCTCTGCGAATACGAGGGCGGCCTGTTCAACGGCGGGGCAGCGCAGATGGAGCGTCCCAACACTTTTATCATCCAGCAGGGCCGTGCCGCCGAATCTGTTTTGATGGAGATTGTAAAGAAGATTCTGGCTCAGCGTCATCCGGGCAAGGTATTTACAATTCCCTCCAACGGTCACTTTGATACCACAGAGGGTAACATCAAGCAGATGGGTTCCGTTCCCCGTAATCTATACAACAAGGAACTGCTGTGGGAAGTCCCCGAGGGCGGAAAGTATGAAAAAAACCCGTTCAAGGGCAATATGGATATCGAGAAATTGGAGCAGCTGATTAAGGCATGCGGTCCGGAAAACGTGCCACTTATTTTCACATGCATTACCAACAATCCCGTTTGCGGCCAGCCTGTTTCCATGGCCAATCTGCGTGATGTTTCACGCATTGCTCACAAATACAATATTCCCTACATATACGATGCTGCTCGTTGGGCTGAAAACGCATACTTTATCAAGACCAACGAAGAAGGCTATGCAGACAAATCCATAGCAGAGATCGCAACCGAAATGTTCAAGTATTGTGACGGTTTCACCATGTCGGCGAAAAAAGACGGGCATTCTAACATGGGCGGTATGCTGGCCTTCCGGGATAAGGGCCTGTTCTGGAAGAATTTCTCCGAATTCAACCCGGACGGCACTGTGAAAACTGACGTTGGAGTGCTGCTAAAGGTTAAGCAGATATCCTGCTACGGCAACGATTCTTATGGAGGCATGTCCGGACGTGATATAATGGCTTTGGCTGCCGGACTGTACGAGAGCTGCAACTTCAACTACCTGAAGGAACGCGTGGATCAGTGCAACTATCTCGCAGAGGGCTTCTATAAGGCCGGCGTTAAGGGAGTAGTGCTTCCTGCAGGCGGCCATGGTGTTTATATTAATATGGATGAATTTTTTGATGGCAAGCGCGGACACGAGAGCTTTGCCGGACAGGGTTTCGCATTGGAACTTATCCGCCGCTATGGTATCCGTGTATCAGAGCTCGGCGACTATTCCATGGAGTACGACCTGAAGACGCCGGAGCAGCAGGCAGAGGTCTGCAACGTGGTACGTTTTGCAATCAACCGCAGCCAGCTTAGCAAGGAGCATCTTGACTATGTCATAGCAGCTGTCAAGGCTCTCTATGAAGATCGAGAGAACATTCCCAACGTGCGTATTACATGGGGCCATAACCTGCCAATGCGCCACTTCCACGCATTTTTGGAACCTTATCCCAATAAGTAAAGCTGCAATTTTAATTATAATAGCATTACTTTTGCCTTAGCACCGCTGTCTTCACAAGCCGTCTTCTTGGCAAATCCGAAGACTTTTGTATCCGGCTCACATCCCACGATCTCCAATTAACACTCTTGTTTTAATTTGAGAGTAAGTTCTTGCTTTAAACCAACCTGTGATTTTGTAAAGGAGAGTAGAAAAATGGCTACTGAAAACAATGTCTTGCAGACTCGCGACGGATTCAAAAGCCGCTGGGGCTTTATTTTGGCATGCATCGGTTCCGCAGTCGGCATGGGCAACATCTGGCGCTTTCCGGCGATGGTTTCCCTTTATGGGGGCATGACCTTTTTAATTCCTTACATAATCTTTGTTATCCTGATTGGATCTTCAGGCGTAATCGGGGAGTTCGCCTTGGGCCGCAGCACCGGAGCCGGTCCTGTGGGCGCTTTCGGTACATGTACCAAAATACGTACCGGAAATAAAAATATCGGAGAGACCATTGGCATGCTTCCGATTTTAGGCTCTTTGGCGCTTGCCATCGGCTATACATGCGTCATGGGTTGGATATTCAAGTACACCTTTATATCCTTCTCCGGCGGTCTTTTCGCCATGGGGCAGGATATGAAGGTCATCGGCGGCACCTTCGGCGCCACCGCCTCCGCTTGGGGCGCTAATTTATGGATAGTTATTGCTATTATTGCCAGCTTCGCAATCATGGCAATGGGCATATCAGGCGGCATTGAAAAGGCTAACAAGGTCATGATGCCTGTTCTGTTCGGCCTGTTTTTGATCTTGGGCATTTACATCTCCACACTTCCCGGAGCCTCAAACGGCTATAAGTATATATTCAAGCTCAATCCCGCAGGGCTTGCAAACCCTAAGGTTTGGATATATGCCTTTGGCCAGGCGTTCTTCTCTCTGTCCGTCGCCGGCAACGGTAGCGTAATCTACGGCTCCTACCTGAGCAAGGATGAGGATATACCTACTTCTGCGTGGAATGTGGCCTTGTTTGATACCATAGCCGCTTTACTGGCTGCTTTTGTCATTATACCGGCAATGGCGGTTGGCGGAGCAGAACTGTCCTCAGGTGGTCCCGGACTGATGTTTATATATCTAGTCAAGGTATTTAACGGAATGGCGGGCGGCCGGATAGTGGGTATCATTTTCTTTGTGTGTGTCCTGTTCGCGGGCGTCAGCTCCATCATCAACCTTTATGAAGCTCCCGTAGCATATCTTCAGGAGAAGTTTGGAGCGAAGCGCGTTATAGCCACCGGCACGATTTTGGCGGTTGGATGCGTCGTGGCTCTGTGCATTCAGGCTATTGTTTCTCAGTGGATGGATGTTGTTTCCATATATATTTGCCCGCTTGGCGCTTTGCTTGCCGGCATCATGTTCTTCTGGATTGCCGGAAAGGACTTTGTACTTAAGGCTGTCAACGAAGGTTCCAAAAAGGCGATCGGCAGCTGGTTCTATCCGGTCGGCAAGTATGTCTACTGCGCCTGCGCCCTCATTGCCTTGATAGCCGGAGCCATTTTGGGCGGCATTGGCTGAAGAGAGCCATTTGAAATATATAGAAGAGGCGTAGGTCGAAAGACCTACGCCCCAGCTTGTCAAAAAACTTGTTTACAGCAAAAAAGCTTCGCAGAATTTCCGCCACGAATGGCGGAAACAAAGTCAAAACTGTCATTTCCGGCGGCGTGTACGTCGGAAATGACACCTCTCATGACGGACGCGGCAGAGCGGCCGTCATGCAAACCCCTTGTCAAAAAAGCCATTTGGGCTTTTTTGACAGTCTGAGGCGTAGGTTGAAAGACCTACGCCCTTAATATTTAGTTGTGTTGGAGCGGGAGTGAACATAAACTGTGCATCAAATAATTACTTTTCCTTTGGTTTAAATACCAACGCAACAATATAGCCGAAGAAAATGGCAGCGCAGATGCCGCCAGCCGCGGCAGTTAGGCCACCGGTAAGGATACCGATTGCGCCGTTTTTTTCAATTGCCTTCTTTACTCCCTGCGCAAGCACGTTTCCGAAACCCGTAAGGGGTACGGAAGCACCTGCACCAGCCCATTCGGCGAAGGGCTTGTATAAGCCGAGTGCGCCGAGTACAACCCCCGCCACGACATATGAAACGAGTATCCTTGCCGGAGTGAGCTTGGTTTTGTCTATAAGGATTTGTCCGATAAGGCAAATAAGGCCTCCTACAAAAAAGGCTTTGACATAAGAAACGAACATATTATCACGCTCCGATCTCAGTCGAAATTGCGACGGCGTGGCAAATCCCTAGAATGCTTTCCTTCTGTTGGACTGAGGTGGGTGACATTAGCGCGCCGGTAGGGGCGAAAAGCACCCTTTTCCATCTCCCTGCACGCATTCCGTTAAGAATATAGCCGGCAAGCACTACTGCGGAGCAGCCGCAGCCGGAAGCGCCCGCATGGACGTCCTGCTCGTCCGAGAAGATCATAAGGCCGCAGTCCTGATATATCGCAGAAAGGTCAATTCCGTCATCCTTGAAGAAATCAACCACAACCGAATGTCCAATGCTGCCTAGATCGCCCGTCAGTATTAGGTCGTAGTACGAAGGCTCAAGACCTGTATCATCAAAGTGAGTGCGCAGAGTATCGTATGCGGCGGGTGCCATAGCGGCACCCATATTGTTGTTGTCTTTAATGCCAGCGTCCACGATTTTGCCTATGGTCGCATGTGTAATGTAGGGTCCGTTGCCGCTTGCTGACAGAATAAGCGCGCCTGCGCCCGTTACCGTCCACTGTGCGGTTGGCGGGCGCTGCCCTCCATATTCGAGTGGAAAACGGAACTGACGCTCCGCTGAGCAAAAGTGAGAGGAAGTAACTGCAGCCGTCACATCCGCGAACCCGCCGTCTATAGTCATGGAGGCCAGAGCAAGGGATTCGCCCATTGTCGAACACGCTCCATAAAGCCCTAAAAACGGGGCGGCACTGTCCCTCATCCCAAATGAGGAGCCAATACACTGGTTTAAAAGGTCACCTGCAAAGATGTATTGTATAGCCCCGGCGGGCAGCGAGGCTTTGTTCAGGGCAAGCGACAGAGCCTGCTTCTGCATTGCCATTTCCGCCTTTTCCCAGGTTTCCATTCCGAAGTATGAATCCTCGTTGATGGAATCAAAGCTTGCATAGAGCGGCCCCTCGCCCTCCTTTTTTCCGACAACACAGGCGCTGCCGATAACCGAAGGCGGGTTTTGGAATAACATTGTCTGTTTACCGATATGCTTTATGCTCAATAATATCACTCCAAGAATAAATATGCGTATAGGTTAGTATTTTTTGTTTTTTTTTCTGTTATATGCCGATTATTTGATAAAAACATATTTTTTACAGGCGATAAATCAGTTATAATATCGTTGATAATAAAACAAATGGAGGTACATATGCACTTTATATACGGTCAAAACCAAACTGAGATAAGAGATGCTGATTTTGACCCAGTAAAAACCTTTGAGTGCGGACAGTGCTTCCGATGGAACGCAGACGCGGATGGAGTATATACCGGAGTGTTCGGAAAGCATGCCGCAAGAGTCTGGGTAGAGAGCGATTCCGTATTTATCAGCTCCGGAAGAGAAGAATTTGAAACAGTATGGATGGATTACTTTGATCTCACCCGAGATTACAGCAAGGTCAGGGAAGCGGTCAGCATCGACGATTATATGCGCAGGGCCTCGGAGTACGGCAGGGGAATCAGGCTGCTTCGACAGGACAAGTGGGAGGTAGTCTGCTCATTTATTATCTCTCAATGCAACAATATTCCTCGCATCAAAAAAATAATCGAAAAGATGTGCGAAAGCTTCGGCGAAGCCTTTGAATTTAATGGCAAAACACTTTATACATTTCCATCCGCCGATAAAATCGCCGCGCTTGAACCTGAAGACCTTGTGGTCCTCCGTTGCGGTTACAGGGCGCCATATATAATAAACGCCGCTCGGGCCATAGCAGACGGCAGCCTTAACCTTGAGGCTCTATCCGAGATGGATTGCAATGCCGCTCTTAAGGAGCTCGGAAAAATGAGCGGCATAGGTGTCAAGGTGGCTAACTGCATTGTGCTTTTCGGTTTTCAGATGTTTTGCGCGTTTCCGGTTGATGTTTGGATGAAGCGAGCTTTGGCGGAGCATTACGGGAAGGATTTTAATCCCTCATCAGTTTTTGGCGAATATGCGGGCTTTGCCCAGCAGTATATGTTTTATTATGCTCGTTCCGGAGAAAAATAAAATGGATTGACTTTAACAAGTTGACATTTTATGACGAAAGTTGTAAACTACTTTAAATATTCACATACATTTATTATCCTGCTTGCAGGGCGTCAGATAAGGAGATGTGCAATGAATTTTGATAAGAAAATAATTGGGGAAGGCATTACATTCGACGATGTGCTTCTAGTTCCCGCGGAAAGCAATATTCTTCCGGCCGACATTAATCTTACAACAAATCTTACTAAGAAGATTAAGCTCAATATTCCAATCATGAGTTCTGCCATGGATACCGTAACCGAATCCCGTATGGCTATCGCTCTTGCGAGAGAGGGCGGAATCGGCATTATCCACAAGAATATGAGCATTGAGCGCCAGGCCGAGCAGGTCGATATGGTAAAACGCTCGGAAAACGGCGTTATCACGAATCCGTTCTTCCTCGGGCCCAGGCACACTTTGGCCGATGCAGACGAGCTTATGGCAAAGTATAAGATATCCGGCGTTCCCATAGTCGAAAACGGCAAGCTTATCGGCATAATCACAAACCGCGACATGAAGTTCCAGGACGATATGAGCCAGCTTATCGGAGAGGTAATGACAAAGGAAAACCTGATAACCGCTAAAGAGGGAACAACGCTTGAGGAAGCTAAGCAGATACTCCGCCGCCACAAGATCGAAAAGCTGCCGATAGTTGACGAAAACTTCTGCCTCAAGGGCCTTATAACAATTAAGGATATCGAAAAGGCGGTAACATACCCGAACTCCGCAAGAGACTCCTCGGGACGCCTGCTTGCGGGCGCCGCAATCGGCGTCACCGGTGACGTCATGGAGAGAGCCGCGGCTTTAATCGAGGTTGGCGTCGACGTGCTCGTGCTTGATTCAGCACATGGACATTCAAAGAACATAATGAGCTGCGTCACAAGAATAAAGGAGAAGTATCCGGAAGTCCAGCTTATCGCCGGAAACGTCGCGACAGCCGCCGGTACCGAGGCGTTGATAGAAGCGGGAGCCGACTGCGTTAAGGTAGGAATGGGCCCGGGATCAATATGCACAACCCGCGTGGTTGCCGGAATAGGCGTTCCGCAGATTACCGCCGTCATGGAAGCGGCTTCGGTTGCAAAGAAGTACGGCATACCCATTATAGCGGACGGCGGCGTCAAATACTCCGGGGATATAGTGAAGGCTATCGCCGCCGGAGCTGACGTTGTTATGCTAGGCTCGCTCCTCGCGGGCTGCGAGGAAAGTCCGGGAGACACTGAGGTTTATCAGGGCAGGCAGTTTAAGGTCTACCGCGGAATGGGTTCTCTCGCGGCTATGGCCTGTGGAAGCAAGGACAGATACTTCCAGGAGAACAGCAAGAAGTTCGTTCCTGAGGGCGTCGAAGGCAGAGTTCCTTACAGAGGGCATGTTTCCGAAACTATATACCAGATGACCGGCGGCATACGTTCCGGAATGGGCTACTGCGGAACAAAAACCATATCCGATTTGCAGGAAAACGGACGTTTTGTCAAGATTACAAGCGCCGGACTTCGTGAAAGCCATCCTCATGATATTTACATTACGAAGGAAGCGCCCAACTATACTGTAAACCCGCAGTAAGCAATCGGTGATATAATGCGTATAGATGTTTTGGGAGTGGGATTTGACAATCTTACTCTTGATGAAGCACTCGAAAAGGCTTCCGAAATAAGGGGAGGCTATGTAGTCACCCCAAACCCGGAGATCGTTTGGCTTGCCCGGGAGAATGAAGATCTGAGGCTTGCGCTGTGCGAGGCTTCGCTTGTACTTCCTGACGGTATTGGCATTGCGTACGGCGCGAAAATACTGGGCCGTCCGCTCAAATCAAGAGTGCCCGGCATAGAGTTTGCTACGGCGCTTATAGCGCGCCTGGCCTCGGAGAACAAAAAGGTGTTCCTGTTCGGCGCGAAGCCGGGCGTCGCCGAACTTGCGGCCGAAAGGCTTAAAGAAAAGTATCCGGGTCTTATAATCTGTGGCACTGCCGACGGTTATTTTAAGGACGACGCTCCGATAATAGCCGCGATAAACGAGGCAAAGCCTGATTTTCTTCTCGTTTGCCTAGGAGCGCCTAAGCAGGAAATATGGATGCGCGAGCACGCCGGAAAGCTTCAGGCCGGACTGATGGCGGGGCTCGGAGGGGTCCTTGACGTCTACGCCGGGATAGTCGAGCGGGCGCCGGAAGCGTGGAGCAGATCGGGCTTTGAGTGGCTTTACAGGCTGATAAAGCAGCCTAGCAGATATAAGAGAATGATGAAACTCCCTCTTTTTATGTTTAAGGTTATCGGAGAAAGAATTAGGGGCAAATGAGGTGCAGGATGGGCAGGCTGATTGTTTTTGAGGGCATAGACGGTTCTGGAAAATCCACACAGTTCAAAAAGCTGTGCGAGCGTTTGTCAGCGGAAGGCAGGGACTTTCGCAGGCTTGTTTTCCCGCAGTATTCTGAGCCATCCTCGGCGCCTCTGAGGATGTACCTCTCTGGTGAATTCGGAAAGCATCCGGAGGATGTGAACGCCTATGCTGCCTCCACTTTTTTTGCCGTCGACCGATTTGCTTCATATATAAAGGTTTGGAAGGAATATTATAACTGTGGCGGGCTTGTCATGGCCGACAGATATACAACAAGCAACGCTGTGCATCAGGCTTCAAAACTTCCCTCAGGCGAACGGAACAATTTTTTTCGGTGGCTTACGGATTTTGAATACAGGCTTCTTGGACTTCCGGCTCCCGATGTCGTAATATACATGGATCTGCCGCTTGAAACCGCCCTTGAACAGATAAGAAAAAGGGAAGAAGCGACCAATACTAAGGGTGACATACATGAAACGGACGCGGAATATTTAAAGAAGTGCCATGAATGCGCCGCCTCTGCCGCAGATTATTACGGATGGACGAAGATAAAGTGCACCGAACACGGAAAAATGCGCGGCATAGAAGATATCCATAACGATATTTACGGATTGCTGAAGGGAATGTTATAATGATATATATTTTGCTTGGACAGGGCTTCGAGGAAATTGAGGCACTTTCGGTTTGCGATATCCTGCGCCGAGGCGGCGTCGAGGTAAAGCTTGCCGGAGTGGGCGGGCTTAAAATAACCGGAGGCCACGGAATTACCGTTTCGGCGGACATTGACGTAAGCGGAATCGACCTTGACGTGGCAAGAATGCTTGTAATACCCGGAGGAATGGGAGGCGTTGAGAGCATTGAGCGCAGCCATGAATGCTCGGATATAATAAAAAAAGCCGCAATGAGAAACACGCCTCTCGCAGCGATATGTGCGGGACCCAGGGTTCTTGCAAGGCTGTCCCTGCTTAAAGGAAAGAAAATTACCTGCTATCCGGGTATGGAAAACGAAATGACCGGCGCGCTTGTCGATACGGCCAAAGCTACGGTAACTGACGGAAGTCTTATAACCGGCAGAGGCCCAGGAGCCGCTTTTGATTTTGCTCTTGAGCTTCTGGGGTATCTCAAGGGTCAGGCGGCGGCTGAAAAGATAAGGTTGGGAATGCACTATGAACGATGATATCATTTTGGAAAAAAA
Source organism: Clostridiales bacterium (assembly GCA_029267755.1). Taxonomy (GTDB): domain Bacteria; phylum Bacillota; class Clostridia; order Oscillospirales; family Oscillospiraceae; genus DUPK01. Next base: position 6,421 of record JAJUHS010000031.1, on the reverse strand, counting down.
GCGGCTGCGCAGCGAAATCAGATCTTCCATGCGCAGCTTAAGCGAAAGCTATATCGCGGACAGCAACCGGGGTATTTTTGAAAATTTGTCGTTACTGCCCGAATTTTTGAATTCCAAAGTTTTTTTCGCTTTTTACAGCGTAGGTGCGGAACCGGATACCCATAAAATAATCGAGCTCGCCCTTAAAATGGGCAAGACCGTGGCGCTTCCGCGCTGTTACGGCAATGGCAGAATGGACGCAGCCATAATAAAAAGTCTTGCGGAAATGGAAGAAGGAGCGTACAATATTCCGGCGCCCACTTTAAGCGCTCCCGTCATTTCGCCGGTGGAGATTGACTTTGCGCTGATACCCGCTCTGGCGTTCGATAAAAAAGGTTTTCGGCTCGGCCAGGGGGGCGGGTACTATGACCGTTTTTTGGAAGAAGCCGGTTTTTTCGCTGTCGGAATAGTCAGATCAAAGTTTTTTATTGACAGCGTACCTGTTGAGCCTCATGACTCAAGGCTCGGGTGTATTGTGACTGAAAAAGAAATTGCGAGGCTCGTATAGAGCCCCGCAACCTTCCATTTTTAGCAGCAGCCGCAGTTACGCGATCCTTCGCCGCCGCAGCAGCAGCAGAGTACTATGAGGATAAGTATTATCCAAAGACAACAATTGTTTCCAGAGGTTCCGAAAAACATATTGAATTCCTTTCTCCGCACATGAAATTTCAGCAGTTCTCCCGTACATAACGTGCGGTACAGATGCGGGAGCTTACGGAGCATTCGGCGCCGTCTGAGATATACTATGCAGCCTGCTATTATGCGGTTACCTGTTTAGGAGTGAAAAAGATGTCAAACAGCAAAGAGCATGATAAGGATGTTTTCAATTTTGATACAGACATATTTAAATTCGATACCGATACGGCCGGCGGAAGCCGGAGCTCCAAAAAAGATGAACTGGGGGATATTTTGGCGTCGGTGGAGATGGGGGATTTAAGCTTTTCCGATGACGACAAGTTCTGGGAAGACAAGCTGTACACCGATGTATTCAAAGAAAATAATAAGACAAATGATTCCTCCGCCGGCAGCTCGCCGGACTACGCTACAAAGACCATGCCGATAAAAACGAAATCCGATTTAAAGGCTATGTCGTCAAACTCGCAGAGCGTCCGTTCCACGCCGAATAAAAGCGGCGGCTCGGACAGAAGAAACGTAAGAAGCAATGACGACAGCGATATGCGTATACGCGAGACCCGCGGCAGCGGGCAAACAAGGGGGAAGGATATGGGTCGAAAACCTGCGCGCCGCAGACAATTTCGATTAACAGGCGTAAGATACTTCATGTTTGTCTTGGTCGTCAGCGTAATTCTGGCGTCCGTTGCCTGGGTTTCCGCAAACGACGTTTTTGCTTTGAACAAGAAGCCGCATACGGCCATAGTTACAATACCTGAGAATTATACGATGGGAAAGGTGGCCAGCATCCTTAAAAAGAACGGAATAATTCAATACAAATCACTTTTCAGGCTGTTCGCGATTATAGCCAAAGCAGATGAAAAGATTGACGCCGGAACATACAAGCTTACGACCGACCTTGATTACCGGGCGCTGATCACAAGGATGCAGGAAGGGAGCTCGGACGAGATTGTAAAGGTTACTATCCCGGAGGGCAAGACGATGGCCGAGATATTCGATATCCTCCAGAACGAGGGCATATGCTCGGCGGAACGACTGAAGGATATAGCGGCCAACCATGATTACGAGTACATGTTCCTCGACAAATCGACGCTTGGTGACGCAAAAAGGTTAGAGGGCTATCTCTTCCCGGATACCTATGAGTTTTACCTCAGCGACGACCCCGTTGATGTTCTCAAAAAGTTCCTCGATAACTTCAATAATAAGGTTACCAAAAGCATGTATGAAAAGGCGAAGAAAATGGGATACAGCATGGCGGAGATCATTACCGTGGCGTCTCTGATCGAAAAAGAGGCGGCAGACGCGGACGAGGCTGACTATATAGCTTCAGTAATATACAACCGTCTTAACAGTAAGGATTTTCCATACCTGCAGATTGACGCAACGATTCAGTATATCCTGCCCGAGCGCAAGGAAAAGCTGACAGACGATGACCTAAAGGTGGATAGCCCCTACAACACCTATAAGTATAAGGGGCTGCCGCCCGGGCCGATTTCAAACCCCGGCCTTTCGTCGATCAAAGCGGCGCTCAACCCCGCAAATACAAAGTATTACTTCTACGCCCTAGACAAGAGCGGCTTCCATCAGTTCTTTACGAACTCGGATGCCTTCGATAAATTTGTCAACAGTGCGGACTATGGCGGATAGGGCGGAGATTCTGGCCCCCGGAGGGGATATGGAAAAGCTGAGTATGGCGCTGATTTATGGGGCGGATGCGGTATACTTCGCAGGTAAAAGCTTCGGCATGAGGGCTGCTGCCGGCAATTTTGATGAAGATCAGCTGAAAACCGCAGTTGAGCTTTGTCATCAGAAAAACGCCAAGGCATATATTGCCTGCAATATCGTTCCGGGCGATGCGGAGCTTTCGGCGGCTCCGCGATTCCTCGAGTATTTGCAGGAAATAGGGGCCGATTCGGTTATTATTACCGATATCGGGCTTCTTCGGCTCGCGAAACGCCACGCGCCCGGGCTTCCGGTTCATATAAGCACTCAGGCGGGTATTATGAACTCCGAAAGCGCCAATATGTGGCATGATCTGGGGGCGTCGAGGGTAATTCTCGCAAGGGAGCTCACCCTTGATGATATAGCCGGGATACGCGCCAATACTTCACGGGAGCTTGAAATAGAAACCTTTGTGCACGGCTCGATGTGTGTGTCCATTTCGGGCCGCTGCCTGCTGTCAAACTATCTCGCGGGGAGGGACGCAAACCGCGGAGATTGCGCACAGCCATGCCGCTGGAAGTATTACCTCATGGAGGAAAAGCGTCCGGGCGAGTACTTTGAGTTCTTCGAGGGCGACAGGGGAGCGCATATACTGAATTCCAAGGATATGTGCATGATAGAGCATATACCGGAGCTTCTTGCGGCTGGCATAAGCTCGTTTAAGATCGAGGGGCGCATGAAATCCTCATACTATGCTGCGGTAATCACCAACGCCTATAAGAAGGCACAGGACGCCTATCTTAAATGCGGATATATACCGCAGATATGGATAGACGAGGTCTATAAGGTCAGCCACAGGAGCTATTATACCGGATTTTACTTCGGTGATGTGGGCCAAGGTCAGTATTACGAAAACTCCCTTTATATCAGAAACTGGGAGGTTTCCGCGATGGTCGAAAGCTGCGAGCCGGATGGTACCGCAGTTTTAAGCCAGAGAAACAAGGTGTTTAAGGGTGATGCAATGGAGCTTCTGACTCCCGACAGTGAGCCTGTGCGCTTTAATATGGGCGATATGGAGGATATGGAAGGAAATGTCATTGAGTCCACTCCGCATCCCATGATGCGCTATAGGACGAAGCTGCCGCTAGTGGCACCGCCAAATTCGATATTGAGAAAAGAGAATTAATTTGTGACTTTATGTTGTTTATGCCTTTAGAATGCGAAAGGAATGGTCATATTAATGGAAAAACTGGGTGTTAACGAATTAAGAGAAAAATTTCTGTCGTTTTTCGAAAGCAAGGGGCATCTTCGCCATCAGAGCTTTCCGCTGCTGCCGCAGGGCGATAACAGCCTCTTGCTTATAAACTCCGGGATGGCGCCGCTCAAGCCTTATTTCAGCGGCGAGGTTACTCCGCCGAGAACAAGGATGACGACCTGCCAGAAGTGCATAAGGACTCCGGATATCGAGCGAGTCGGAAAAACAAGCCGTCACGGCACCTTCTTCGAAATGCTCGGAAACTTCTCCTTCGGCGACTATTTTAAGAGAGAGGCTGCGGCATGGGCATGGGAGTTCATCACAAAGGTGCTTGAAATTCCAGTCGAAAAGCTTTATGTTACCGTCTATCTCGACGACGACGAGGCCTATGATATCTGGACAAAGGAAGTTGGAGTGGATCCGAGCCATGTTTCAAGGCTTGGCAAGGCAGATAACTTCTGGGAAATCGGTGCCGGTCCCTGCGGCCCCTGTTCGGAGATATACTTTGACAGAGGCCCGGAAAACGGTTGCGGCAGCCCGGACTGCAAGGTCGGCTGCGACTGCGACAGGTATGTCGAGTTTTGGAATCTTGTTTTCACCCAGTTCAACAACGATGGAAACGGCAATTACACCGAGCTCAAGCAGAAAAACATCGACACAGGAATGGGCCTTGAGCGGCTTGCCTGCATCATGCAGGGCGTCGACACGCTGTTCGACGTGGACACAGTAATGAATATAACAAGGCATGTTTCAAAGATTACCGGAGCGACTTACGGACAGAGCCAGAAGAACGATATCTCGCTCCGCGTTATCACCGACCATATCAGAAGTACGACTATGCTGATATGCGACGGCGTTTTGCCTTCCAACGAAGGCAGGGGTTATGTCCTCCGTAGGCTTCTGCGCCGCGCCGCAAGGCATGGCAAGCTCCTCGGAGTAACAAGGCCCTTCCTTTACGAGGTGTGCCAGACCGTTATAAACGAAAGCAAGGAAGCATATCCGGAGCTTGAGGAAAAGCGCGAATATATCACAAGGATTATCAAGGTCGAGGAGGAAAACTTCAACAAAACAATTGATTCAGGAATGAAGATACTCTCCGATCTCATAGCCGATATGAAGGCAAAGGGCGAGACCGTGATGAACGGCGAAAACTGCTTCAAACTTTATGATACCTATGGCTTCCCGATAGATCTTACTATTGAGATACTTGGAGAACAGGGAATGACCATAGATCAGGACGCTTTCACGGCGCTTATGACTGAGCAGAAGGAGCGGGCGAGAGCGGCTACGGCGGCGCTGGGCGACTTCGGCTGGGCGGGACTTGATCTTGGCCTTGACAAGGATATAAAGACTGAATTCACAGGCTATGAAAGCTTCGAAAGCGAAGCAAAGATACTTGCAATTATTGTGGGAGACGAGTTGCGCTCTTCCGCTTTTGTCGGTGAGGAAGCTGTAATCGTGCTCGACAGGACCCCGTTTTACGCTGAGAAGGGCGGTCAGGTCGCAGATACGGGTGTAATAACCGCACCCGGTGTTCTGTTCGAGGTAACGGATGTCCGCTGCTCTAAGGATGGAAAGTACATGCACACCGGTGTGGTTAAAACGGGCGAAGTTGCTGTCGACCAAACCGTAAAGGCTCATATCGACGAAGAGCGCAGGAAAGCTATAATGCGCGCGCATAGCGCGACGCATTTGCTGCAGAAGGCACTTAGAAATGTTCTCGGCAGCCATGTGGAACAGGCGGGTTCGCTTGTAACTCCCGATATGGTGCGCTTTGACTTTACCCATTTCTCCGCGATCACTCCCGACGAAATGGCGGCGATAGATAATGAGGTCAACGGCATGATTTTAAACGACCTTAAGGTTGATATAAAGGAAATGCCTATTGCCGAAGCTAAGGCACTAGGAGCGATGGCGCTCTTCGGCGAAAAGTACGGCGATATCGTCCGCGTCGTTAGGATGGGCGATTACTCAATTGAGCTTTGCGGCGGAACGCACCTTTCAAACACCGCAAAAATTGGCTCTTATTCAACTTTGGCCGAATTTTCCGTAGCCTCCGGGGTAAGGCGTATCGAAGCCGTTGTTGGCAAAAAGGCAATCGAGCTTCTTAATGAGCGTACAAAGCTTCTGAACTTCGTCGCCGAAGAGCTTAAGAGCAACCCGAATGATTTAAGGCACAGGGCACAGCAGGTCATGTCCGAGCTTAAAGATATCAGGAGGAATTATGAGCGCCTGCACGAGCAGCAGCTGACCATTGAGGCGGAGAGATTCCTCACAAGCTCAAAGGATGTAAAGGGTCTAAAGGTGGTTACCGTTTCCCGCGTCGATTTTACTGCTGACGATCTTCGTACTGTAGCGAATACGCTTAAGGACAGGGAGGAGAACGTCGTAGGCGTGCTGGCATCCACCGCCGACGATAAAGTCACTCTGCTTGCCGTCTGCGGAAAAGGCGCGATAGCAAAGGGTATTAAGGCTGGTGACCTTATAAAGTTCGTTACAGCCATCTTGGGCGGCAGTGGCGGCGGAAAGCCAGATATTGCCATGGGCGGTGGAAAGGATATAACCAAGCTGAGCGGCGCCCTGGCCAACGTGGACGGCTTCGTATCCGAACGCATTAAATAAAAGTGGAGGTTTGAGTATGTCTGACTGTATATTCTGCAAAATCGCAAAGGGTGAGATAAAATCCGAGTGCGTTTATTCCGACGATTACGTTTTTGCCTTCAAGGACATAAACCCGCAGACTCCGGTGCACGTTCTTGTCATTCCAAAGGAGCACATAAGCTCGATGAACGATATAAGCGCGGAAAACTCAGTCCTTGCAGCGAAGTGCCT
>JAJUHS010000087.1 GCA_029267755.1 Clostridiales bacterium | reverse complement strand
TATCGCAAATCTGGAATTATATCAAGACTTGAAGTCACCTGAAAATGAGGAAATCTGAACTCCCTTATAATAATTTGACAGTATTTTATCAAACGTCGAGCCGTTTCCGGCCATTATGTTCGCACCGTACTGGCTCATACCGACGCCGTGGCCGTAGCCGGCTACCTTGAAGACTATTGCGTTGTCCTCTATTTCAAAAGTGAAGGCTGCGGAGCGGAGACCGAAGAGCTGACGAAGCTCCGCGCCCGTCATTTTGACACCGCCGACGCGAAGGGATGTGACGCGTCCGCTTTTTGAGTAGCAGGCCAGAGATATCCACTGCTTCGGGTCGGTTCCGAATACCGCTTCCGGATACTTCGCGAGGACAGTTTCCTTAAAATTGTTCTTCGAAACCGTTACGGTCGAGAAGAGATTTGTCACCTTTTCGGGAGTTTCCGGAGTGCTCGCGGAAACAAGATAGGGAAGAGACGAGGACCAGACGTTTTCGCTCGATTCCGTGCTGCCGTATGACGATGCGTGGAAGGCCGCTAATATCGGCTCGTTTTCCCAGGTGAGGTAGAGCCCGTCGGTATTTCTCACGGCAGCCGCTATTTTACCAAAGTATGTGTTGTAGCTATCGCCCCACTTTATGCGAAGCTCGTCCGGATCGGCGTATGCACTGCAGCACCCGAAATCGTCACAGAGGTCAAAGCCGCTATGCTTACCGCTCCGTATCTCGTAAATCGCATAAGTTCGCGCGGCGACTGCCTGCGCCTTAAGCGCCTCGATGTTGAACGACGCGGGCATTTCGGCAGCAACGACTCCGACAAGATAATCAAACATCGAGATGGTTTCGACCTTTCCGTTCCGCGAAAAGCGTATTTTTGTGTTTTGATCCACAGAAGAGGGGACGGATGGCAAAGGTGAGATACCGACCGTAGGGGAAACGGACGATACGGGCGAGAGTGCGGTGGGGACAGGCGGATCGGTTCCTCTTGAGGGTATAAATAGCAGGGGAAGGCAAAAAACAAGCATCAAAAGCACCATTGAAATTGCAATTACAGCTTTCATTCCGTATTTCCATTCTCTCCGACAGGGCTAAACAGTTGACGGAGTTTTTTTTCTGGTGTAAAATGCAATTCATAGCCCCTTAAAATAGTATGCAGGGCTTGGCAACTTAATGTTTCCAAACTGGTCATTTGCACGAAAAAACAATCGTGCGTGGAATGAAAGGGATTGATTGACATTCGTAAAAAAAAGGTATTGACTCCTGTCCTGACCGTTCTTCTGGGGGCAATCGGGGCGGTGCTCAGAAAAATAGAGCTCGATACGGTTTTTGAACCATCGGGGCTCGCAAAGGAAGGGCAGCCGGTTACGATAGCGCTTGCGATATTCTCAGCAGTTGCCGCCCTATATTTTATTTTCAGCTCGGTAGATCTTAAGAAGCTTTCTGCGGAGGAAAGCTATAACGAGGTTTTCGCCGGCGGAATTGTTCCGTTTCTGCTTTCAGCTATCGCTGCGGCAGGCATTGCGGCTGGCTCGGCGCTGTACTTCATGAACGGCGGTGAAACGCTTCTTTCCGGAAGCTTGATGCTCGTCGGTGCGGCGGCAGCCGTTTCGGTATTCGCGCTGGCCTATGGCGTCTATAAAAAGCGCGGCGATGTAAAGACCGCCGCAGCCTTCAGTACGCTTATAGTTATCTTTGTTTGCTTTTGGATGGTGCTTGAATATAAATTCCGCTCCGCAGATCCGGTGCTGCTCGATTATGTGTATGACTTTCTTGCTCTTTGCTCGGCGGCTTTAGCCTTTTATTATAAGGCGGGATTTGCTTTCGGCAAACCGAAGCCGGCCAATACGATGATATTTTCGCGAGTTTCCTTGTACTTCTGCATAGTCGCCGTGCCAGGCGCCAGCGGGACGGCGCAGCTATTTTACTTTTTAAGCATGGCGGTTATTCTGGCTGCGGACATGCCGGCATTGGCGGGAAACCTGAAATGCAAAACTGAATAATAAAATTTGAGAATAACGGTTCTAAAATAAATGTTGGGGGGGTTCCTTTTTATTGACCCCCAACATTTGTTTTAGAACCAATTTCACTCGTTTCAGGAACCGTATCCTCATAAATGAACGAGGTCGCTTGATCGGACGAATCCGGCAAGCAGTGGAAACTGCTTGCCGGATTCCTTTACTATTGCTCTACCCCAACTATTGACATAGAGCCTTGAAACTTTAATTTACTTATTAGCCTGGGCGAAGAGCTTCTTCGCGAGCTCAGCGGCGGATGCAGCGTCCTCGGAATAGCCGTCAGCACCGACTTCATCGGCAAAGGCCTGCGTTACGGGAGCGCCACCGATCATGATGAGAACGGTGTTGCGAAGGCCTGCGTCCTCGATGGCCTTGATGGTGGAAGTGATAGCGGGCATTGTGGAGGTAAGAAGTGCGGAAAGAGCAACAATCTTGCAATCGGGATTTGCCTTCATGGTCTCGATGAACTTCTCTGCGGGAACGTCAACACCAAGGTCGATTACTTTGAAGCCGGCGCCCTCGAGCATCATGCCGACAAGGTTTTTGCCGATGTCGTGAAGGTCTCCTGCGACTGTGCCGAGAATGATCTTGCCGATAGGCTCGACACCCTGCTTCTGGAGCTGAGGCTGGAGAATCTCGACGCCCTTTTTCATGGCACGTGCAGCGATGAGCATTTCGGGAACGAAGATTTCGTTGTTCTTGAATTTCTCGCCGACTACACCCATGGCGGCGATCATACCCTCATTGAGTATGACTGCAGGATCGATACCCTCGGCAAGAGCGGTTTCGACGAGACCGCCGACGACCTTGGATTTACCGGTTTCAACAGCAGCAGCGATTTCTTTGATGATTGACATGGTTTTTTCCTCCTTAAAAATTGTGTGTGGCTCCTGTTCACAAAGCCATTTTTAGTAATATAACTTAGAGTTTGTTATACTCTTCGCGACTGATAAAGTACATTTCCCTGATCGCTTTTGCAAATGCGGGGTTTCCTCTTGCTTGCATTCCGCCGAAGCAATAAACGTTCTTATACTTTTTGTATTTGTCAACAAAACTCTTAGCGGCCTTAAATATCTCCTCGTCGGAAGCGTCCATCGCCAAGGGGTCAGGTGTCTTGCCGAAGGACATTTTGTCGCCGTACTTTTCAAGCAGCATGTCCACATCGTTCATCGTCTGAGGGACCCAGATGTCAACGCCCGCCTCAATCATAGCGGGTACAAGCAGTTCGTTCTGGCCGCAGCAATGAAAGAAGAGGTACATTCCGCGCTTGTGGCAGGAGTCGGCGACACGCCTCAGATAAGGCACAAGCATTTCACGGCAGGTCGCAAGGGAGAAGAAGGGGGCGCGTTGGGAACCCCAATCGTCGTGGAAGTAAATCATCTCCACGCCGTAGTGCTTCTGAAGACGTCCGAACAGATCGTCGTACAGATCGCAAAGCTTCGAAAGCAGAGCATGTACATATTCCTGCTGTTCTTCGTCTAGCAACGCCATTGCGGCTGCCTCAAAATCCAGGAAGGAAATAAGACGCTCAAACAGGCCGTTGAACACCCAAGACATAACAATCTTGTTCCTGTCAATGTACGGGCTGTTTTTCTTCGCGCTGCCTTCCCAGTCGTAATCGTCCAGATTCGGGAATTTCACTATTTTTTCCCAATCGGCGATATCGGAGAGCATTGGCCTCCCGGGCTTGACCATAGAGCCGCCGACAGAGGGAACATATTCCCAATCCACGCCGAACATATCCTTGCCGCCGTTTTTTTCCTCCGCAAGAGGTTCGATATCAATGACAAAAGCACGGGATACATTGTCGGGCAAAATTATTGGGTTGATCGTAAAAATGTCCTGATCGCTGGGCATCCAGAACGGAACCTTGCCGTCAAGCATCATCCTGAAGTTTTCGCGCGGGGTTATCGGAGTGTTGTATACAGGCACATCGGTTACATAAGCTTTCGTATACAGCTTAGCGGAACCGATTACCTGCGATTCTTTTTTTCTGTCTAATGGTATTCTATTCATATTGAGGTTCCTTTCCGTTCCAGGAGAGATATCTGCCGGTAAAAGGAAATATCAGTGCCTGTTAATTAAATAAAAATTACTTTTTATCCTTTACAGGGCCGATACGTCCTTCCCTGAAAGCGGTAATATACTCAATGCAGTAATCGTCAAGGCCCAGCATGGCTTCAGTAGCATAGATGGTGCCGAGCATACCCCTGTCCAGAGGATCGAGGATTGCGCTGTCCATTCCGGAGTTCATGGCAAGAGTGATGAATACCTGGTTGAGAAGCTTACGGGCGGGCAGGTTGAAGGAGATATTGCTGGCGGCGCCGGTAATGTGGATTGTCGGGTAACGCTTCTTGATTTCGGTCATAACCTCAACGACCATTGAGATACCGTCCTCGGAGGTGCAGAGCATTTCAACCAGCGGGTCGATATGAATCCTCTCGGGCGCTATTCCGTACTTCTCGGCTGCAGCCATTATTTTATCGAATACTCTGAGGCGGTCTGCCGCGCACTTCGGAATGCCAGTGTCGTCGGAAAGAAGAGCAATAACTTCCCACTTTGTGTTGGCGATAACGGGGAATACAATGTCTATTTTGTTTCCTTCGCCGGAAACGGAGTTGATCAAACCGACCTTTTTGCAGAAGGGAATGCAGTCTACGCAGGTCTGAGCGTTGGGGCTGTCAATCGCGATCGGAGTATCGGTAACGCTCTGAACAAGGTCGATAAGCCATTTCATTGTTTCCATTTCGATATCGTCGCTTACGGAAGCGCAGACGTCGATATAGTTCGCGCCCGCTTCCGACTGGCGGATGGCCAAATCCTTGATAAAAGCTTCGTCTTTTGCGGCGATAGCCTTACCTGTAGAAGGAATTGAGCCGTTGATTTTTTCGCCTATGATTATCATGGTTTCAATCTCCTGTCTGTTAGTTTGTAGCGGTTATAAAAATTTACAGCTTCGAATATATTTCTCTGCTGACCGGGTACAGGTTTTTCAGAACCTTCATTGTGGAAGGAGTTCTGATGGTGGAGGAAGCAAAAGCAAAAACACGGGGCTTGTCAACTACCAATGTGGATTTTACCAAGTCCTCGCATATGGCGCGTGCCTTGGCGTCGTCTATCTCCTCTTCTATTTTCGGGGGATTTATGGCGACGACGATTTTGTCATTATAGTTTTTTATAATAAAGGCAATATCATTCATCGGCTGCGGAATCCACAAATCCACTCCGGCCTCGATCATGGCGGGGACGAGCATTTCGTTCTTCCCGCAGCTATGGAGATGGAAAAACATTCCGTTTTTGTGGCAGGAATCAACTATACGCTTTAAGTATGGCACGAGCATCTCGCGGCATGTATCGAGAGAAAAGAAAGGAGCACGCTGTGAGCCCCAGTCGTCGTGAAACTGAATGATATCTACGTTGAAATACTTCTTTATGCGGCCGATATAATCGTCATAGAAGGTGGCAAGCTTGTCAAAAAGACGGTGAACGGCGTCCTGCTGCTCCTCATCGAGAAGCGCAAGCGCGGCAGCCTCGAAATCGACAAAGGAGATCAGCCGCTCGAAAAGACCGCTGAAAATGGTGAAATCGTTAAGACGGTCGTCGGAAAGGTAGGGAGCGTTCAGCTTTGAAGCGCCCTCCCAATCCCATGCGTCAAGATCGGGGAAGGTTATATATTTTTCCCATTCGCAAATATCGGGGCATTTGGGGTTGCCTGGCTTAACCATGGAGCCGCCGACAAGAGGAATGAATTCCCAATCGACGCCGAACATGTCAAGGCCGCCCTTTTTGACGCCTTCCATAGGCCCGGCATCAACAACCATGCCGCGGGCAATATTGTCGGGGATAATCCGGGGATTGAACATCTGAACATCCGTCATGTAAAAAGGTATCCACTGGGGAGACTCACCCTTGAGCATGGATAGGAAGTTTTCACGATATGTTGCAGGAAGATCATATTTGGGCATTTTGCCGTCGGGAGCCATAGGAGAGGGAATACATGTGATTGTGCCGACTACCTTAGACTCTTTTTCCGGCTCATAAGGTTTTCTGGTCATTTGTGCTCCTTTCAAATCTACGATAAAAAAGTCATAATCATAAACATACTAATAATAACACAATTTTAACAACAAAGATTAGAAAAATATATTTTTTTTTGTAAAAAATTTTTAAACTGGGATTATATTATTTTTTTGCCCTTTTAATTGTGCAATTGAGGAATTTAGTATATAATAGAATGCCATTAAAATAGGACGTTAAGATTACGGATCAGGGGGAGGGTATGTGTATTGTATATTGATATTAACGGAATAAATACACATTACGAGGATCGCGGATCGGGAGATGCGGTGGTTATTCTTCACGGATGGGGGACGGATCTTTCGCTTTACGAAGGGCTGATTGCCCACATTTCCAAAACGCACCGGGTGATAGCGCCCGAGCTGCCCGGATTTGGGGAAACGCAGGAACCTCCCGCTTCCTGGAATGTCGACGATTATTCTGCGTTTGTCTTAAAATTCCTTGAGGCGCTTAAAATCAAAAAAGCGGTTCTTATTGGACACTCCAACGGCGGCAGGATAATAATAAAAACGGTGGGCTGCGGCTCGAAAATTGAGGTCCCGAAGGTTATACTGATAGGAAGCGCCGGACTTGTGCATGAAAAAACACCCGAGCAGCTTCGCCGACAGAAGAGATATAAGCTCGGCAAGACGATTCTGTCTTCCGCCCCCGTAAAAGCGGTTTTTCCCTCGGCACTTGAGAAATTCAAGCAAAGGAGCGGCTCGGAAGATTACAGAAACGCGACGCCTATAATGCGAGAAACGCTTGTTAAGCTTGTCAACGAGGATCTGAGCCATCTGCTTACTTCGATTAAGCAGCCGACTCTTCTTATTTGGGGCGAAAACGACGATTCCACTCCGCTCGCCGACGCAAAGCGCATGCAGGAGCTTTTGCCGGACGGCGGCCTGGTTGTCGTTAAGGGCGCGGGGCACTACTGCTATCTTGAACAGCCGTCCTTCGTATACCGGGTGATTGATTCGTTTTTGGGAGTGAAATAATGACGGAAGTAATAGCGTTTGTAATTTGCACCGCGGGGTTTCTAGGCGCGTCCGTTATCCTGACGAAGCGCCAGATGCACATATTTCAGCTAAATTCTTATAAACACGGCGTTCAAACGGCATGGATTAGGCGGGATAAGGACGGCTTTTACAGCCGCGTCTTTGCGGCGGCGGCGCTGCCCCTTATACTCCTGCTCAAAAACTACGGCCTCATCGCGGCTTTCGTTCTTTTCGGGGCGGTGATGCTTCTTAATTTGCCGAAGCCTGCAAAAAAGCCACTCGTACTTACTGGACGGGTAAAGCGAATGTTCGGAACGCTTGCGATTATATATGCGCTGCTTGTGGCGCTGGCTGCCGTTGCCTGGTTCGGCTTCGGATCGTCCGTTTTAGCCTCGCTTTACGGCGCCGTTATTGCGGTAAATCCTTATACGGTTATTCTTGCCGATACTCTGAACAAACCTATGGAGGAGAGAATAAACAAAGGCTTCATAAAGGATGCGGAGCGAATAATAAGCGAGATGCCGCGCCTTACCGTCATCGGTGTTACAGGAAGCTACGGAAAGACCAGCGTGAAGTTTTATCTCGGAAAGCTGCTGTCGTCGAAGTACAATGTGCTCGTTACTCCGGAAAGCTATAACACCACGCTAGGTGTCGTCCGTACCGTCAGAGAGCATCTGAGGCCGACTCACGAGATCTTTGTCTGCGAAATGGGGGCGAAGGGTGTCGGCGAGATAAAGGAAATCTGCGACATCGTAAAGCCGAAATTTGGCGTTATAACCTCGATTGGCCCTCAGCATCTCGAGAGCTTCCATAGCATAGATAACGTAATAAAAACAAAGTTCGAGCTTGAGGAAGCGCTGCCCTTAGACGGCAAGATTTTTCTCAATACGGACAACGAATATATTGCCAACCGCCCCGTAAAGGCGGAACGGGTATCCTACGGGCTCGGCGAAAGCGCCCAGTACCGGGCGAGAGATGTCAGTGTTTCGGAAAAAGGCTCAGAATTCAAGATGACCGGCCGCGACGGGGCCGAGTATTCATTTACCACAAAACTGATCGGAAAGCATAATGTGCAGAATATAGCGGGAGCTATAGCCGTTGCGGACGCTCTCGGCGTCCCGATGGAGGACATAGTCATGCAGGTTCGGCGCCTCGAAAGCGTTCCCCACCGTTTGCAGCTTATCAGAAACGGCAATAATCTGATTATTGACGACGCTTACAACTCAAATCCGTCCGGTGCGAAGGCGGCGCTTGAGGTACTGAATGAGTTTTCGGGCATGAAGATACTTGTTACGCCGGGAATGATAGAGCTTGGGGAAAAGCAGTATGAGCTTAACTGCGAGTTCGGAAAGCAGGCGGCCGAGGTCTGCGATTTCGTCGCCCTTGTCGGCGAAAGACAGACGAAGCCAATATACGACGGGCTGATTTCGGCGGGTTTTGACAGCAAAAATATTTATATCGCCACGACGATACAGGCGGCGCTTTCCGAGGTGGATGCTATTAAGACCGGGCAGCGAAAGATCGTATTATTAGAAAACGATCTGCCAGACAACTATTGACGGGCAGAGAAAGGATATGCTATGAAAATTAAGGTAGGCGTGATGTTCGGCGGAAAAAGCGTCGAGCACGAGGTGTCCGTAATCACGGGCTTGCAGGCGATAAACTCGTTTGATAAGGAAAAGTATGAAACAGTTCCGATTTACATCTCAAAAGAAGGCGCGATGTATTGCGGGCCGGATATAGGAAAAATTGAAGCTTACAAGGATATCAAGGGGCTTATTGCCAGAAGCGTAAGAGTGCTGCCGGTGGGGGAGAACGGACGCATGAAGCTGCTTCGTCAGCCTCCCAAAAGGTTCGGCGACAACGTTTACGATACCGTCGATGTCGCATTCCCGGCGGTACACGGAACGAATGTCGAGGACGGAACCCTGCAGGGCTATCTGCAAACTCTTGGCGTGCCATTCGTCGGCTGCAACGTGCTCTCCTCGGCTATAGGCATGGATAAATACGTTATGAAGGCGGTTCTTAAGGACAACGGAATCCCCGTTCTGCCCGGCCTCCGCTTTGATGTGAAGAGCTGGAACAGAAAACGCGACGAGGTTATATCGGAGCTTGAAGATAAGCTCCGTTATCCGATCATAATTAAGCCTGTAAATCTTGGCTCGAGTGTCGGAATAAAGATTGCCCGCGACCGCGACGGACTTATTGACGCGGTGGATTACGCGTTTGACTTCGCATCCGTGGTCCTTGCCGAAAACGCGATAGTA
>JAJUHS010000023.1 GCA_029267755.1 Clostridiales bacterium | reverse complement strand
TGCATTATGCTATACTTAAATATAATTGGTATAATGAGCCATTACAAGCGAGGTGGAATCTGTGGGCGCAAGTTATAAGAAATTATGGAAGTTGCTTATAGACCGGGATATGAAGAAGCGCGACTTATGTAAGCAGGCAGGCGTAAGTGCCACCTCCTTGGCGAAACTTGCCAAAGGAGAAAACGTGAACACAGACATTCTGGTTAAAATCTGCAATGCCCTTGATTGTGATTTTGCCGACATAGTGGAAATGGTTTCTGATGATAGCAGCAAAAGAAGAAATTAATATAGATACAAGCAAAGCGAAAGGAGAAGGTAGGGTGGGCAATTCCTATAACGTAATAGATTTATTCTGTGGGTGCGGAGGTTTCTCAAAGGGATTCCAGCAAGCCGGTTTCCGGATTTGCTTCGGTATTGACTTATGGAACGACGCTACCACTACATATAAACATAATTTTCCTGATGCCGTTACCCTCAATGAAGATATAACGAAAGTAACCGGAGATGAAATTATTAAGCAGATAGGCATCCGTAAGGATGATGTGGATGTTATTATCGGCGGACCACCTTGTCAGGGTTTTTCCGTGTCAGGAAAAAGGCTCCTTGATGATCCGCGAAACGAACTGTACAAATCATTTGTTAGTATAGTCGCATCTATTCAACCTAAGTTTTTTGTTATGGAGAATGTACCTGGACTTATTCGCCTTTTCGACGGAAAGGTAAAAGAACAGATTATTGAGGATTTTATAAATATTGGCTATTCTGTATCTAAACAAATATTATCCGCTGATAATTATGGGGTTCCGCAACAAAGAAAAAGAGTATTCTTCGTTGGGATTAACAAGGAAAAGGTGAAAAGCATAAGCCTGTTTGAATTTCCTCCTGCTATTACGGGAAACGGAACATCCGTGCCCGCCTTAACCTGTTGGGAGGCAATTTCCGATTTGGATTTTGTACCTGACGATGTAGTGCTGGGAGAATCGATTGATTATCAGTTACCACCACAGTCGGAATATCAGAAAAAAATGCGTGCCGGTAGTAATAAACTTCTCAATCATTCTATAACACTACATACGGCTAAAACAAAATCCATTATAAACTTAGTTCCTGACGGAGGTAATTATAAAACTCTTCCAGAAGAATTATGGCAGACTCGTAAAGTAAATATTGCATGGACACGAATGGACAGCCGCAAACCGTGCTTTACGATTGATACAGGTCATAACCACCATTTTCACTACAGAGCCAACAGAGTTCCTACTGTGAGAGAATCTGCACGAATACAGTCTTTCCCGGATACATTTGAGTTTATCGGGATAAAGACAAGTCAACTCAAACAGGTTGGGAATGCTGTACCGCCTTTACTGGCAGAAGCTATTGCATTACAGATAAAAACTATTTTGGATAAGGAGGGATTATGCAATGTATGATGCATCTAGACAGTACAGATGTACAATAATCCGCGGTAAATCCCAGCAGGAAATGGATGATTTACTTCCTGCGTATGCACAAATCATTGATGAAATCTGCCCTTGTCCGGTGAGTGATTTTGAACAGCTCTTCGACAATGCTTTCAGGAGATTTTTACCAGGAGGTTCCACTAAAAAAACACTTGATAATCATAGAACTGAAATATCCGGCAAACTGTTCGGAATGTATTATTTGGCAGATGACGGAATGGTATATTCGTCTGACAGAACAAAAAAATTTCTTGCTGACAGTGATACCCCTGCTTTCTTCAAGGATATTTGCTATAAAATGCAATTCCCCAACGGAACCCAGAAAATCCAGACTGTTCAGGAAAGGATCGATGCCGAAATCTGTATCCGCCCGAATGCGTTTCTCCTCAAAGTTCTGACTTATGCAAAAAATGCCGGGCTTACTCTGACCAAAAAGGAGATTGGTTATTATGTTCTGAACTCGCTTGATGTATTACAGGGCAAGGCTGACCCTCTTGAAGTAATTGATGCGATCACTTATGACCGCAAGCACGGTATAGAACGGATAATAAGAACCCCGGGAAAAGCCAGTTCGTATAACTATCAGCATATCAATGAACAGATAAATTTGCTTGAACTTGCCAACCTGGTGATTACTGACAACGGAGTTGTTTCACTGAACCCGCGAGAGTCAGATGCAATTGCTGTTTTTGCTGATGATTATAATAAAAAACCTGCTTTTGACGTTTATTCATACGACCTGTCGACAGTGGAATTGCGGAAAAAATTTTATCTTGATTGGGATTTTTATTTTTCTCAGATTTCAGATAAATCATCCGAATTTGAAACTTCAATCGGCGCTTTGGGTATTACAACTGAACCGGAATCCGGGGAGGGCGTCGGCGGTGGTGACAAAACTGAAATCGGTGATGAAGGCGAACTCTATGTCTATGAATATGAACGGAAACGTGTTGCAGCGTTTAATTTCCGTCTCGTCGGAAAAGTGATACATCTCGGCAAAACACGAGGATTAGGGTATGATATACAGTCAGTAGTTGCTAAACCGGGGGATGATGCTGAATTCGTAAAATATATTGAAGTAAAATCCACGAAAAGGATTACTGTTCCTGATATAAGTGACAGCAGTTGGATTGACACTTTGAACATAACGAGAAATGAATGGGTAGCAGCTCAGCAACATAAAGATTTCTACTCAATTTTTCGTGTTTACTTTGTCCGTGATTCCATTATTATGTATGTGATAACTGACCTGGCTAAGAAATATAAAGATGGAATTATTCAGGCCGTACCGACAGCCTACCGCGTTGACTTTGGAAACAATGCGGTCGATGAAGTAATTACGGACTGACAGGAGGAGGATAACATGTATAAAGTTGTATCATTGTTTTCTGGCTGTGGAGGTGCAGACCAAGGTTTGATAGGTGATTTTGTATTTAATGGAATTACCTACGGCAAATTGCCTTTTGAACTAGTCTACGCCTTGGATATTGACAGAAAAGCTTTGAATACACATCAATTAAATTTTAAATGTCCGCAGGTTGTATGTGCCGATATTTGCTCAATTAGTTCGGATGAAATTCCTGACCATGATGTTCTTGTCGGTGGATTCCCTTGCCAATCATTTAGCACTGTAAACCCCACAAAAGACCCTTTTGATGACAGAGCGAATCTATACAAGCAAATGGTAAGAATTGTTAAGGAAAAGCAGCCCAAAGTTTTCATTGCTGAAAATGTAAAAGGTTTTATGACACTACACGGAGGAACAATTATCAGAAAAGTCGAGAAATCTTTCTGTGAGGCGGGATACACATTAGAAAAAGAACTTCTGAATGCTGCAGATTATGGAGTACCCCAAAAACGCGAGCGAGTCATAATAGTCGGGGTCAGAAACGACATTAATTTGAAATTTAAATTTCCTGAACCTACAAACAGGAATAATCATGTACCTCTATCAGTTGCAGTACCCATACTTGCAATAGAAGATAAAAAATATTATTTCTCGGAAAAAGCCGTACAAGGTATGAAAAACGCAAAAAATAACATGAAGAGAGGACTTGCGCAAAACCTGAATGAACCCTGTCTGACGGTTACAAGCCATCTGGCAAAAGTAAGCTTAAACTCCAGAGATCCTGTTTTGCTGGTTGATCCGGGAAAAGAACTATATAGGCGTTTTACTCCAAGAGAAGCTGCGCGCATTCAGTCATTCCCTGACTCGTTCCAATTTGCAGGAAGTGAGGCAGATGCATATCGTCAAATTGGTAATGCCATTGCACCTGTTATGTTCTGGCATATTGCTAAAAGAGTAGCAGATTTGCTAACAGTTAGTGAGGAATCTCAGGAAGCTTTAGCATAAATACAAAGGAGTATGTTTATGGCAGATAGACACTCCCAAGAAACCAGAAGCTATAATATGTCTCAGATCCACAGCAAAGATACCAATCCGGAGGTGCTGGTTCGTAAATACCTGTTTTCTTGCGGTCTGAGGTACAGAAAAAATGATAAACGTTACCCCGGACATCCTGATATAGTCTTGCCGAAATACAGGACTGTAGTCTTAGTAAACGGTTGCTTTTGGCATATGCATGAAGATTGTCCGGAATTCGTTCTTCCAAAATCAAATCAGGAGTTCTGGATTCAGAAACTTTTGCGAAACCGTCAGAGAGATGCTAAGAACATTACATTACTTGAAAAATCAGGATGGAAAGTCATCGTTGTTTGGGGATGTGAGTTGAAGAAGGCAGCCAGGCAAGCCCGGTTGGAGGAGCTGTACAAACAGATAACAGAAGTCGCTCCGATGGAAGTTAAAGGGAGTTAATTTGTTTAATATTAAAGTGTACACTATATTGATGTTGGTAAATCAATATGTAAGAGGTTACAATGAGAATAAGAAGCATAAAAATCGAGAATATTAGAGGGATAAAATCAAAAGTATTATCTATGGATTTGCACCCAAATCATCCCGCCATATTTGTTGCACCTAATGGTTACGGAAAAACATCCATAGCTGTTGCATTTAAATCCATAAAACGTGATAGGATTGAAGTTGACAATGATAATCTGCATCAAAACGATGAGAATTCTGCTCCTTTAGTGGAGATTACAGATGATTCCGGTAATGTATATCGGGCAAATTCAACTTCCAATGCAATTAGTGACGTGTTTAGTATTAACGTAATTAACAGTCAAGTGAAGCCAAAGGCATCTGCTCGAAGTTTTAGAGGATTTTCAGCAGCTACCCCATCGTTAGCTGTTGAACCGATTGTTTTATATAACACAATACCAAGCAGAGTGGATTTTTCATATTCGCACACAGAAATGAAAAGTAGACTCGGAGCATCCGCCGGAAAACTACTACTAAATTTGAAACCAAAATTGAATGACCCATCTTTCGTAAAAAGTATTTCCGAAGTAAAAACTGAATTAGCTCGTTTGTTACAAGTTAGAAATAACGTTATAATTGAAACCTTCTTAAACGAAATAAACGCAATACAAGGAACAAAACAGTCTATAGCCAATTACTCTGTTGACCTGACGCGCATATTTGGTATTCAGGCTGTAAATATACTGCTTACAGAGTTCGACTGACCCGGCCTAAGTTTTAAAGACAAAGAAAACATCAAGTTTTCGTCAATTATTGTAGCTTTGCTCTAAATTAAGCCCAATTGCCTCATTTCAGCATTTCGATGCGCTCGGCTTTGGCCGAAAGAGTGCAGCGGCTCTTATTAATGCTTTAAGCAACGTGGTCGGTAAACGAAGCCGGGGTCCGATAGCTGTTCCCGGCGTGCAGCCGCTTGCGGTGATAATAAACCTCTATGTACCAAAAGACCGCCGCCTTCGCTTCTTCACGGGTGCGGAAATGATGGCCGTTCAGCCATTCCTGCTTGAGCTTACCCCAAAAGCTCTCCATCGGGGCGTTATCCCAGCAGTTGCCCTTTCGGCTCATCGAGCACTTGAATTCATGCTTTTTAAGCAGCCTCTGATATTGCTTGCTGCAATATTGGCTGCCCCGGTCGCTGTGCAAAATCACACCCTTGGGGCTGCCGCGCTTTTTCCTGGCGTTTTCAAAGCATCTTACGACAAGCTCCTTCGTCATCCGGGCATCCATAGCCCAGCCGACGATCTCCTTGCCGCATAAATCCATAATACCGGCCAGATACAGCCAGCCTTCATCCGTTGCGATGTAGGTAATATCGCTTACCCATGCCGTGTTTATCTTATCAAATTTAAATGTGCGCTCGTATTTATCCTGGAGCTTTCCGGTTTTGGGGTTTAAGCGCTCCTCTTCAGACCTTTCGCGCAGCAGCAGATTTGCTGCCACAGGCAGGTCGTGGTCAGAATTTGTCGTCGCCTTGTATTTCTTAACCGTCCTGCTTTTGAGCCCCTTTTCGCGCATGATTTCAGCTACCATGCCCCGGCTCACGTGTTCGCCGGCGTTTTGCATTTCCTCCGCGATTTTTGTGCTCCCGGCAATCCTCTTATGCTCGTAGAACTTCTTTACAATAGCTTCGCCGAGTTTTTGTCTTCGCTCGGAACGTTTGCTTTTGCCGGTTTTATCCCATGCATAGTAGGCGCCTCGACTGACGCCTAAGACACTGCACAGCTTCGTCAAACGGTAATTTATTCGCTCGGCCTTGATAAACAGGAACTTTTCTTCTATTTTACAGTCCTGGCGAAGTAGGCTGCGGCTTTTTTTAATATTTCAATTTCCTCTCGGAGCTCTTTATTCTCCCGCTGCAAACGCTTCATTTCAGCATCTTCCGGCTTTATGTTCCCGCTTCCTACAAACGGCCTGCCGTTTCTCTCCTTATACGTACGTACCCAGTTGTGAAGCGTGTTCTCGTGTATGTCCAGCTCTAGGCTGACCTGTGACACCTTTTCTCCGCCCTCGACTATCCTTTTGCATACCTGACCCTTGAATTCAGGGCTGAATACTTTTCCCATATTCTTTCACCATAAACCTTTCTTCCTTTTTATTTTACTTGATGTTTATGGTGTCCGTCAAACTTGGTATATTGCGAACTTCTCTTGACACGGCCTTTTCGAATAAAAGCCACGCAGCTCGTTTGACAAATTTTTACTAAGGATGGGGCGAGTTCATTTTTTTCATTATATCGTAAGTTGTATAATAAACAAGGTCTTTAATTTTATTCCATCTTTTTTGTTTATAAAGATTTCGAACCTCAGAAGCACTTACTGCGCGTCCCCCGTATTCAAACCTTGGTATTTCTATAAAATCTATACCATGCTGAGGCAAATAGACGCTCATCATTCGGTTATATTCAGCGGTAACGCTGCAGTACGGTTCTGTACCGGCAAACCGCTTCTTTATTCCAAGTTCAGGCGCAATAATGTCGGTAAATATCTTTATATCTAAAGCGCAGGCAACCTCTGTAGTACGGCCTTTGGCTTTAATGAAATAGGTTGGGAATGTCGCCGGAGATACAAGATAATCGGAAGCGCGGTGCCGAGCAATATTGGTCAAATCGGCAGTTCCTGCCACGACCATTGAGTAGCGGTCTTCCGGTGAGAAGGTTCCGCCCGATGAGAGAATAAAGATATGGAGAAGGTCTGATTCTGCGCTTGCGCGTTCAATAAGATACCGATGGCCTTTGGTAAACGGGTCGCAGTTCATGACTATGCAACCTATATTCTCTGCCTTGTTTATCTGATCGAACTTTGCGTTTGTTTCTGCTTTGATGTCCTTGAGCCATTCACTGAGGCCGTCTTTCCGATTTTCAAGCAGCAGCACATCGGGGGTTTCGGACACAGGGAAAAATCCCATGTCTTTAAACATCAGGCGCTTATCAGGTGAGGTGTAAATAAAAATTCGATTTTCTCCGGCTTCAGCTATGTGCCTTACAAGCGGGGTCATAATAGCCGCAAGCAGCCCCTCACTTCTGTGAGAGGGCGCTATAGCAACAAATTTAATGACATTTTTGAGATAGGAGCCTGTGGCAATAATACTCCCGTTATCTTCAATGGCAACAGAATATTCTACTTCGCCATCCGGATTCAAACCGTTTTCAGTCAGAAAGGCATAGATTTCCCGGCTAAGTTCTTTATTGCCCGGATAATACTCTCGAAGCGAATACCTGACATCCACTAGGCCTTTCCTCCATTCATACGGTTGTAGTTAATAAGTGAGCCTGCTGCAATAATCTTACGTTCCGTATCAGTCATTTCGCCAATCTGAAGAGTCATTTCCGTTCCATTCCCTAGCACATATGCTTTGAATTTTGACAATCCATCAAGTATTCCGCGTCTTATATAAGGTATAAATATATACTCTCCGACGGAGAACGGTGCCTTTTCTTCAAGCGTAAATGGAATTATACCCCAATTTATAAGATTAGTACGGTAACGCTTGGTTGCATATTCCTTCGCGATATTAGCACCGCCGCCCAATACACGCTGGCATGAAGCCGCCTGCTCTCGTGCAGAGCCATCACCGGGCTTAATGGCATAAATTGCGCTTTGCAATCCGATTGACTTTAGCGACACCGCTCCGAATCCTGGAATTGCTTTGATATACTCAAGAACCGTGTTCAGGACAGAGGTAATATTCCCATTGCGTCTGTCTTTTTCATACTTTGCTGTCTCATTCGCACGCCCGACATACAACGGGTCGCGGCGAGAAAGCGTAAATTCTGCAAGGCCCATTGGATTTGAGCGGTAAGAGGAGGTTTCTCCCGAGGGGATAAGCTCGTCAGTCGTAGTAACCGGGTCATTAATTAGAGAATCAACTCTAAGGAGCAGGTGCTCGGGAAGCTCCATCATATCCGGCCAATCCTTGATGTTTGGACCACAAACAATTTCCTCCTCAGGTTTGGCGGCCCCCCAGCCGTAATAAACTCTGTTAGTATATGGTAATGAGTCAAAAAAGTATTCGGGTATAGATTCGTCATAGTCAATTTTATCTGCACCTGTAAGCCTTCCACCATTAAGCGCGGTAGCCGCAATACTTCTTGCGTCCATAAGTGCGACAGCCGACATCTGACCCTGACTTGGCTTTGAACCCTCGCGGTTCGGGAAATTTCGCGTCGTATGTCTTATGCTTAACGCATTGTTGAACGGCGTGTCTCCGGCACCGAAGCAGGGGCCGCAAAAGGCTGTTTTAAGTATTGCCCCGCTTTGAACAAGCTTCTGCGTTGCACCGTTTTTCATGAGTGCCATCATTATCGGCTGCGACGCCGGGTATACTGACAGGCTAAACTCACCTGTGCCGATACCGTTGCCGTTTAGTATAGATGCGGACAGCATAAGGTTTTCGTAACCGCCGCCAGCGCAGCCGGCAATTATTCCCTGATCAACGTAAAGCTCGCCCCCACGCAACTTCTTGCGCAGATTAAGCGACGCGCCTGAAACTTCAGCAGCGTTTTTTTCAATTTCAGCAAGGAGATCTTCGGCATTCGACTTGAATTCATCTATTGTGTAACCTATGCTCGGATGGAAGGGAAGTGCTATCATAGGCTTTATTTCGGAAAGATCGACTTCGATCATCTTGTCGTAATATGCAATTCTTTGGGGTTCGAGCTTTTTGTATTCGTCAGCTCTGCCATGCATGGCAAGGTATTCTCTGGTCTTTTCATCCGCCTGCCAGATGGATGAAAGACAGGTTGTTTCCGTGGTCATAACGTCAATACCATTTCTGAAATCCATAGAAAGATTTGCAATACCGGGGCCTACAAACTCCATAACGCTATTCTTAACAAAACCGTTTTTAAAAACCTCACGGATGAGCGCAATTGCTACATCTTGAGGACCGACACCATGTCCAGGCTTGCCGGTAAGATATACTCCTACGACCTTGGGGTAAGTAATATCATAGGTTTGCCTCAGAAGCTGCTTGACAAGCTCCCCTCCGCCCTCGCCGATTGCCATGGTGCCTATTGCGCCATATCGAGTGTGGCTGTCAGAGCCTAGTATCATCTTTCCACAGCCAGCCATCACCTCGCGCATGTACTGGTGTATTACGGCCATGTGCGGCGGAACGTATATTCCGCCGTACTTTTTTGCTGCGGTCAGTCCAAAAACATGGTCATCCTCATTAATTGTTCCGCCGACAGCGCATAGACTATTGTGGCAGTTGGTCAGAACATAAGGGACAGGAAACGACTGCAATCCTGAAGCTTTTGCGGTTTGTATGATTCCAACAAAGGTAATATCATGAGATGTCAGAACATCAAATCTGAGCCTGAGGTTTTTCATGTCACCCGACGTATTATGGCTTTCCAATATCGAATAGGCTATAGTTCCTTTTTTAGCCTCATGTCTTGAGGGAATAACAGTTCCACAAAGCATTGCGAGCTCACGTCCTTCTGTTTCCTTGACAATATCGCAGTTATTAATAAGGTAAACGCCCGTTTCATATTGATTCATAGCTATTCCTCCTCGACCTGCCTTATAACATCAATTACGCTACCATCACGGTAGGTAACTATTCCAACTATCTTATCCGTATAGCGTATTGGCTTCGGTATACCTACCATTTTTTCTGCTTTTTCCTGCAACTCTTGAGAAGAGCAAACCTCTATGCCGTTTTTACGCAGCGTCTCTTCAAGCTCCGGTCTTCTAGGGTTAACCGCGACGCCCTGCTCGGTTACAATTACGTCCACTGTTTTTCCCGGAGTAGTGATTGTGTTTACGCTTTTTACGATAGTGGGAATACGCCCACGGCAAAGCGGACAAACAACAATTGTAAGGCTGGCACCAGCTGCTGTATCGCAATGCCCCCCTATAGCTCCTCTTATAACACCGTCAGAGCCGGTCAGAACATTGACATTAAAATCGGTGTCAATCTCCAGTGCGGAAAGTACAACAATATCGAGCTGATTAACGGCACTGCCCGGGTTTCCGGGGCTCGCGTAGTAGGATGCTGAAATCTGCTGATGAAACCTGTTATTGATAAGTGAACGTGCCGCATCAAGATCGAAGCTTTGAACATCCAAGAGCTTTTTTATAAGGCCCTTTTCAAATAAGCTGACCATCGAACCTGTAATGCCGCCGAGAGCGAAGGACGCCTTGATGCCCTTCTGCTGCATTTTGCTTTCGAGAAAGCGTGTTACGGCAAGTGAAGCACCGCCGGTACCCATCTGTATTGAAAATCCATCCGTAAGCTTTCCGCTCGCTTCTATTACGTTGGCTGCGCATTCCGCGATAATCAGTTCCTTCGGGTTCTTGGTATAACGAGTTGCACCGCTCATAATTCCGCTGGGATCGCCGATTTTGTCGACTTCGACAATAAAGTCTACATCCGACTCGGGAATACCGAAGGGCGCGTTTGGGAAAGGTACAATATTATCGGTTATTATAACAACCTTATTTGCATATTGGGCGTCGCATTTGGCGTAGCCCATTGAACCACAGATAACTCCGTTATCGTTTTCTCTTGAATATCCGTTCGCATTGCCGAAGGGATCACAGGAGGGAGCGCCTAGAAACGCAACATCAATTCTCATTCTTCTCGTTTCTATAGCATAAGCGCGGCCTCCGTGGCTTCTGAATACGACTGGGTACTCCATCAGACCGTGCGAAATGGCAGTAGCGAGTTCTCCGCGCATACCGCTTGTCTCAATCCGCTTGATTACGCCATTTTTTATGTGTTCTATCAAAGGCTCATGAATTTCAAGAAGTGAACTGGGAGCCAGCGTCAAATTCTTGATTCCCATAGCCGCAATTTCATCCATGACCATGTTTAAAACGTAATCGCCGTTCCTAAAATGATGGTGAAAGCTGATAGTCATGCCGTCCCTAAGACCTGTGGCAATTATAGCCTCACGGATACTGGGCAGTAGCTTTGATGATTTTTCGGAGCGTTCTTTTAGGCTTGAGGTATGCTTTTCTATCTTTGTATCACGGAACTCTTCGCCAATGGCAGGCAGTTCATTGATATGAGGTATATCGTTCAATTTAAAAGGTCCCACTTTTTATTCCTCCATGTCTTTCAAAACGCCCGAAACTCGGGCAAGCTTCAAAACCCATTTGGCACGTTCAACTATAGGCTTGTCAATCATTTTTCCGTTAAGCGCTATAACACCGCTGCCCTTTCGATTTGCCTCGGCTATAGCTTCCATTATAGCCATGGATTTCTTTATATCTTTTTCCGTCGGAGTAAAAATCTTATGAATTGGGGCGATCTGCCTCGGGTTAATAACGGATTTCCCGTCAAAGCCGAGATGTTTAATAAGGGTTGCTTCAGCAATAAGGCCTTCCTCATTGTTTACATCCGAATAAACAGTATCGATAGCCGCTATGCCCGCCGCACGTGCGGCATGAAGTATCATGCTTCTGGCAAACATAAGCTCAGTGCCTTCAGGAGACCTATTTGTCTTCAAATTTGTCACATAGTCTTCAGCTCCCAGAGCAATGCCTATAAGGCGTTTACTTGAAAATGCAATTTCCTTGGCATTTAGCACACCAATGGCGCTTTCTATAGCAGCCATCATCTTTGTTGTACCGACCGCTATGCCTGCCTTCTTTTCTATGCGTTCTATTTCTTTTTCGCAATCGGTAACATCAGCTGCAAATTCCGTTTTAGGTAAACGTATTACATTCGGACGAGCCCGAACAATTGCCTCAAGATCGCTAATTCCAAGTCCCGATTCAAGCGAGTTAATCCTGACTACGGTTTCCTTTGTTCCATAGTCAAGGTTTGTGAGTGCTTCATAGACAAGGCAACGCGCGGAATCCTTCTCCCCCACGGAAACAGAGTCCTCAAGGTCGAACATTATGCTGTCGCTGCCGTAAATGTAAGCATCCTGAATCATGCCGGGGTTGTTTCCCGGTACGAAGAGCATGGTTCTTCTTAGTCTCTCATTCATTATTGTCACCCCAGCTAAAATCGGTGATTTCACAAGCACGGTAGGCCGCGGCCTTTACTCTTGCCCTTATTGTACAGTTTAATGCCCCTTTATCCACCGCAATGACTTCAGCTGCGCATATCCCGAGTTTTTTGAGGGTGTCAGAAATTACACTTCTAATTTCCTCCCCAAATTGCTTTTCAACCGAGCTGGTAAGATTTATGTCAATTTTTTGCTTATCTGTACCTTTTATAGTAACCATTATATCGCTGGATTCGAGAGTTCCCGAAGTACCTACCTTCTTTAATTCCATTGTGATTCCCCCAATCTATTATAAATATACTTCCATGCAACATTTCTGTCAAATTCATATTATTAATTCAAACTATTCATTTGGGCTATAATTTCTGCTTGCGATTTCAAAGGAAACATGCTAATGTAAAGTTACCTCAAAAATTAGGACGTGATGCTGATGGATATGCGTATAACCGGGACTGCGGTAGACCTTGAAGATGTCCTGGCTTCCAGAGAACGCCGCTGTGAAGAGCAGAACAAAATGCTTAAAACCTATAAAGCACCTATAATATCCTTTACCCTAAATATAGTTGGGCCGATAAAAGTCTTCCCCCTTGCAATCAATACGTTTTATGAAGGTCATCGTCTTATAAATAGAAAATGCTCGGCTGAAGGCATCCGTTTGCTGGATAAAAAACAATTCACTTTTAATACCGGTTATGAAGCTATAATTTCGGCTGAAGCGGATCCCTGCAGGCTTAAGCGTTTGATGGCAGAATTAGAAGAGTGCGAACCTATCGGGCGTCTATTCGACATCGATGTGCTTACGTCGGATGGGAGCAAGGTAGCACGAAGCGAAGTGGGACTACCCGAGCGCAAATGCCTGCTGTGTCCTAAACCAGCGCCCGTATGCGCACGTTCGCGTGCACACAGAGTTAAAGATCTTCTTGAGGAAGAACGCAGGATAATGTCGGATTACTTTATAAAAAAGCATGCAAAAATTATTGCTACGGAGGCGGTAAGGGCTTTATTATATGAAGTTTCTGTAACGCCAAAACCAGGGCTAGTTGATAGAAACAACAGCGGGGCGCACAAAGACATGGACTTTTTCACTTTTATAGACAGTGCACTTGCTTTGCAGCCATATTTTGAAAGACTAGTACTTGAAGGAGCGTGGCATACAGAGCTTTCTCCAAAAGAACTTTTTGCTCACATACGTCCGATTGGTAAGGAAGCGGAAACCGATATGTACTTTGCAACCGGAGGAGTCAACACGCACAAGGGGGCCATATTCTCGATTGGAATAGTATGCTGTGCCTTGGGGCGGATGTATGTAAACCCAGAGGGTTATTCAAGAAAAAGGCTTACTGAAACCTGTTCTGAAATGACAGCAGATTTAATGAAGGATTTTTTTGCCGCAGGTCAAAACGTGGCAAGAACATCAGGCGAAAAACTTTACTGGCTTTATGGCTTGTCCGGGATTCGTGGGGAAGCGGCAAGTGGTTTTCCTTCCGCGTTTAAACTGCTGCCGGAACTGGAAAGGTATCTGGAAAAAGGCCTTTCATACAATGATGCTTGTGCGAAAGCCTTAATAAGTATTATCGCATCGGCTGGAGATACCAATATTGCAGCGCGCTCAAGTTACGAAAGGATGCTCGAACTGCAAAGTGAACTGAGGAATATGGTGACCCTTGGTGTACTTGAAAATCCGGATTTCAAAGAAAAGATTGTAGCTCTGGACAGATTATTTATATCTGAGAATATAAGTCCCGGAGGAAGCGCGGATATTCTATCTCTAGCTTTATTTGTAAAATTCTATGAGAATTATTTAATGGAGGAGTACGAAAGTGGATTTTAGAGATATATCATATGTACTTGCAATAGCCAAACACCAAAATATGACTAAGGCAGCAAACGAACTTTACATCTCCCAACCGACACTAACCAAATTTCTGCAAAATCTTGAATCGAGCCTTGATTTGAAGCTTTTCAAAAAACAGGGAAATAAGTTTATACCGACTTACGCAGGGACGCGATATATAGCGAAGGCTACGGAAATATTGCAGCTTAAGAAAGAACTGGATTTTGAAATGGCCGATATCATAAAATCAACTGTAGGAGTGCTTAATATTGCATTTCCTACTATGCGCGGTACTTATATGCTTCCTTGCACCTTACCCGTGTTTGAAAAGTTCTATCCCAATGTTCATGTCAATGTGCTTGAATCTTCATCGACAAAGCTTGAAAGCATGATAATGGCAGGAGATACTGACATCGCATTTTTAAATCTTCCTCTTCGCAACTCAAATATAGATTATGAGGTAATAAAGCATGAAGAAATAGTTTTAGTTGCCCCAAAGGGCTACCCACTTGCAAATATGGGCGAAGAACGTCTTGAATGTAATCATCCGTGGATAGATATTAAAAAATTTACGAAGGAGAGATTCATTCTTTTTCGCCAAGATCAGCGAACAAGGCAGATAATAGACAAAGTACTTCTGAGCGAGAACATAACTCCCAACAGATTATTCGTTACCAGCAATGTACAGGCTTCGGTTGAACTTGTCGCTAAGGGCTATGGCATAACCTTTGTGCCAGAAACCCATCTGAAACACATGAAAATTAACAGCGAGGTTATATGCTTCTCGATTGGCAGTCCAAGGATTGCGGTTAATTTTGTTGCCGCTTTTCGTAAAGGAGGTTATATACCTAAATACGCACAGGATTATATAAAAATAGTCAAGCAATACACTTGATTTGCCGAAAGAATGAACAGTCATTTTTCAAATATACTTTAACATTCTTGCTTTTATAAATCAAATGCATGTTTTTCATTATAATATGATATAATGTAATGTGTTTTGATGGCAAAGGCCATTAGTTTAAAAGGGACGGGAATACTTATGAACATCAAAGACTATGAATATGTAGTTGAAATTGCCGACCAAGGCAGCATCAGCAAAGCCGCCAATAGGCTTTATATTACTCAGTCGGCGCTCACGAGGTTTCTGCAGCGTATAGAATCTGAGGTAGGCATCCCACTTTTTTACCGCCACGGCAACAAATTTCTCCTTACTAGTGCGGGACAGCTATACGTTGAAAAAGGACGGAGCATAATCAGGACGAATTATGAGCTCGATTCTGAATTAAAGCAAATTGCCTTGAATAACAGCAACTATATTCGCTTGGGCTGCGGTCTCGGAAGGATGGATCAGTTGGTTGGAGAGGTTCTGCCGGTGTTTTACGGACTGCATCCCAATTTTAGAATAAAGCTTAGGACATTTGGCAGTCCCGAGATGTCCTATATGGTGGAAACAAACCAGCTTGATCTCGCGCTTTTGAGCGGAGCCAGAAAGAGTTCAAACTTATCGTATATCCCTATTGGAAAAACCTGTGCGGCTTTAGCGGTTCCCGAAAACAGTCCTTTGCTTAATGAGGCTATACAAGATCCTGACTTCCCTTACCCTGTTTTACAAAGCGAACGCTGGCTGCAGGAACCCTACATTCGTGTCAATGAGGGGACAAGCAGCGGTCGTATCGTAAGCGCATACTTTAAATCCAAAGGCGTTTCTCCCAAAGTCGTACTTGATGCAGATCATATAAGAATTGCGATAAAAGCTGTGGAATCTGGTATCGGCAACTCAATTCTTCTGTCAGTACCGTTAAAGAGCAATACAGTTAGGTACTGCTCTATTCCCGATCTGAATTTTGAAACTTATAATTTCGATATTGCTAAAAGAATAGATTACTTTGTCACTCCCGCGGTTGATGATTTAATAAGAATTATTTTGGAATATTTTGTATAGTACCTTTGATTTGAACATATCAAACAGAAAAGCAGCCATTCACTATGTGAAAATGGCTGCTTTTTATTACTTTGAGTCATAATTTAATGAAAAATATGAATTTGCTTTATGGGCAGAACTATATTATGGTTATCTTGTCCGAAGTTAATAATTTGTTAATGATTTTAGCGATAAAATACCTACTATAGCCGTTAGGCATACTAATAATGAAAAATATGAATTTGACACATTGATGCTTTCAATTTATAGTGTAGTCGCAAGTAACAAATTATTAGCCGACAGCACGCAAGTTTAGTGCATTTTGCTGAAGTACTTTTGAAATGGAAACAAAAATCAAAATGCTGCCGAAGGTTGGGCTTTTATAATCTGCTTGCTATTGTATTCATGATAAGGAGTGTAAACTATGGAACCATACGCTTTACGTGCGGATTCCCGTGCGGTAAAAATTCGCTGGATCAGTGTTCAATGTTATGAAATCAAGCTGCCGAACGGCAAAACTATTATTACCGATCCGTTCTATTGGGATAAGAACAACTACGACGGATGGACTCCGGATATGTTCAATAAAGAGCTACAGATGGTTCATGATGTGTATGCTCAGACGGGTTTCTCGGTAGATGATTTTGAAGGTGCCGATTATATCATACTCAATCATGTACACGGTGACCATACAAATATTGTCGGTCAGCTATGGGACAAGTTCAGAGGAAGGGTACTGGTTCCCGGAGCAACCGCAGAAGAGATTGCAAAGATTTTTGATATACCTTACGGCGCAATTTACCCCCTATACCCAGGCAATACATACTACTTCGGAGATTTTGATGAAAATGATAATTATGTCGAGGATTTTGTGCTAAAAACTTATCCCGGCTGCCATGATTCGAGAGCTTTCAGGGAAGGTGTCTTTAAGCGTCCAAGCGACCCGACTGACGGCACCGGCGGAAGCGATATTTTCGGCGTTCCCTGTCCTAACAGAACAAACGGTCTGGGCTATATGTTCAATATGAACTTCTTAATAGAAACTTCTAATAACTTTCGGATTGATTTCAGCGCGGGACGTGATTTTGAAGAACATGCTCACCATGTCGCGTCGACAGAGCGACCTAACCTTATGCTTCGCCACCGTATCCGCAGCTATTCTCCCGAGTATACAGCAAAACAAATAGAAACAATGGGCGCGCAGCTTTATATGCCGCTTCACCATAATAACGCACGCGCAAGCAATGAAGACCTAAACGCCTATTTCGCAAAGGTAAATGAGATTCTGAAAGAACACCGTTCTTCCGCAGTAGCATTCAATCCCGAACCCTATAAATGGTATAGCATTTACACCAGCATTATCGGTGAGTAGTTTAGACACTATTCTGATTATTAGGAACACGATTGCGTAAAAAATGTGATAAGGAGGAAAAATGAAGAAACAGCTTGCGGTGTCAAATGGGTTGAAGTTACGTTGGATAAATGGTCAGTGCTTTGAATTCAAGTTCTCCAACGGAAAAAACCTGCTGACCGATCCCTGGTACTCTTGGGACGATCCGAATCATCCTCTGGCAAAAATCTGCCCTCCGGGATTTGATACGGGAAAATTGGAGGGTGCGGATTACGTTTTTCTTAATCACACGCATGGCGACCACATTTTTAATCTACAAGAAGTTTACGACCGCTTTCATTCTACTGTTATCACACATTCAGCAGTCGCATTTGAACTGGTAAAGGCTTTTGACATTCCTCTTACGTCTATATACCCTGTGGATTATGAAGGAACGTATTACTTCGAGGGCTTCAGTCTTTGCGTACATCATGAAACGCATCACGAGCAGGGGGATACGCTTTCTGAAAGTCTTGAGCGCAAAAGGATGGACTCGAGAAAAAACCAACTGAGCTCGATGGGCGGATTGTTCAATATGAATTTTGAACTTACCACGGAAGAAGGACTTCGTATTGCGTTTCTAGGAGGCAACGACGATGGTATGCTTGAGCGCTTCAAGCGTAATGGCCGTCCTAATATTGTCATACGCAACAAAATGCACAGCTCAAAGCATATGGAGAACGTATCTAAGGACTGGGCAGAGTTCTTTGCGGAGGCAAACGTGCAATTACTCATACCGATGCACTATGAAACATGGGTCACGAATAACCCGGAGTTTATAGACAATGTTTTTTGGAGAAATGAACGGTATCATGGAGAAAAAAGGCCTGGTAGGAAGAGTCGCTCCTATGGAACGCGGCAAATGGTATGCACTTAATTTGAGTATTTCCGAAGCGTAGATGGTCCGCGATATCGCGATAATATAAAAAGTAAAAAAAGGAGAATAAGAATGAACCTATACGTCATCCTAGGAATCACCCTTTTAATGATCATCGGCTTTTTGACAAGCAAATGGTCATACGGTCTGGTAGCAATGACCTGCGTTGTTTTACTCGTAATAACCAATCAGGCGAAGATTGAGACCGCATTTGCCGGCTTTGCGATGAAGAATTTTATTCTTGTTGCAGGTATGTATGTAATAAGCGGTGCTTTTGGAAAAACCAGCCTGATTACAAAGGTCCAGAACCGCGTTATGCGTCTTCAAGGCGGAAAGTCCGGACTTGTACTTGTTGCTATTCTGGTTGCCCTCACAGCCGTTCTCGCACAGTTTCTTCCCGCGTCTGCTAATATCAGCGTAATGATACTCATACTGAATGCACTCAGCCAGGATGGTGAGGTAACACCTTCCAGAATGCTTCTGCCGCTTGCCGTTATGTCCAGCTTATGGGTAGGCCATTTGCCTATCGGAATAGGTGCCACCACATATATAGCGCCTAACAAGTATATCGCGGCATATAAGAGCACTCAGCTGCTCCAGATATGGGATATTGCAAAGGTTAATATCATTCCTATGATTTTGGGCGGCATTTATATCATGTTTACATACAAATGGCTTCCGAAGCGCCCAATCTTATCGAACAAGCTTGCTAAAGTCAAAGAAAATGCTGCAATGCCTAAAAAGCACGAGATCCTTATCTATGTAGTTTTTGTGTTAGTAATGGCTTCTATGTTCATGAGCAGCATTCTTGGCGATTTAATGTATATAACTCCTATAGTAGGTACGCTGATACTTGTGTTCTCAAAGGCGATGAGCGAAAAAGAAACAAAGGAAATATTAAGCTCAGATATTTTGTTCATGCTGGCCGGTATTTTTGTAATGGCGGACATGATTGCGGGAAGCGGCGCCGGAAAACTTATAGGAACCGGAATTCTGAAAGTTCTGGGCGGTAATCCCTCCGGCTACGCGGTACTGTTTGCATTTGGAATTGTTTCGATAATCCTTACCCAGTTCATGTCTAACTCCGGATGCAAAAACGTTCTGCTTCCGATGGCAGTTGCAACCTGCATCGCCGCCAAATATGACCCCAGAGGCGTTATATGCGTCGTTGAGCTGTGCTGCAGCGCATCAGCTATTCTCCCAACAGCTTCCCCGGCATGCGCTATAGCCTTCGGAGCCGGCGAATACAAGCTTTCGGAAAC
The DNA here is from genome assembly GCA_029267755.1 of Clostridiales bacterium. GTDB lineage: Bacteria > Bacillota > Clostridia > Oscillospirales > Oscillospiraceae > DUPK01. The sequence continues at coordinate 1,208 of JAJUHS010000023.1, read as the reverse complement.
CTTAAAGTTTACTATACCACTAACACTAATTACCCTAGTATCTGTAGTGCTTTGCGCAAACTTCTTCTTCCCGGTCAATGGTTAAAAGAATTGTGGTATGGACATTTTCTTGGACTTAATCGTGCTAATAAACTTATTCTGCATTTATATGTCACGGTGGGGTACAAATAAGCCTCATGTCCAACAGCTTGCGCATAATTCAGAAGGGTATCCGGAGGACGCTTCACGTGGTTTCTGCAGCCTCTGTGCGGGCGTTCGGTGTTGTAATGGACCACCTTCTACAGCGCCGGGAAATAGCCATTTTTTAGACTTTTTCGTTACTTTTCTGCCCGCTTTGAATAGGCGCGCTCTTTCTCAAAACAACCCCAAAAGCACAAAACTTCGCTCAAAAGCCTCACCTGCTCCGAGGAAACGCCAGCGAGTAGCCAAAGTCAGGGAGAAACGCCAACGAGTAAGGGGGGTGTGCATTTTTTGAGGCAGGGGTGTTCATTTTGGCATTTGGTGTTCAAAATAGGCAAAGAAAAACCCCGGCGGAGTCGATTCCGGCCGAGGTTTTCTTGTTTTATGCGTAAATTTCCGTACCGTCCATCAGCGTGAACACAATCCGTCCGTCGGCGGAGACCGTGGCCTTTTCCACAACTGCCGACCAGAGCGATTCGTCGAATGTATCCAGCGTCCGCTTGTTTTGCTCCATTGCGTCGACGAACGAGGTAAGCCGCGCCGCCTGCAGCTTCCGTTCCATACGCCGCTTTTCCAGTGTTGCAAGCTCTACCGACAGGGCGCGATATTTTCCTAGCAGCTCATCATATCGCTTCCGGTAAGCTTCCTGATCGCACGGCATTCTGGCGTTCTCGTCGATGTGCCGTTTAGTCAGCTCCGTCAGCACATCAATCTCGCCGCGCTTCCGGCTAATTGATTCCTCAAGAGCGGAATGGTCGCACAGAGCTTCAATCGCGAGGCGGCAATTCGCTATTGTTTCCTCGCGGGTGCTCTCCAGCGTATTCCACGCCACCACGAAACGCTCCTTTATTTCCTCTTCGGTAAGGTGAGGTGTCGTGCATTTTTCACCGTTTTTGAATTTGCCGTTGCACTGCCAGATAGTTCGGCGGTATTTGCTTGTCGAGTGCCAGACCTTTGAGCCGTAAAACCCGCCGCAATCCCCGCAGACCAGCTTTGCCGAAAAACAGCTAGTCCCGCGATAGGACCCG
>JAJUHS010000080.1 GCA_029267755.1 Clostridiales bacterium | reverse complement strand
CCCTCCGTTTCCAAAACGGCGATTGATAATGCACAGGCCTGAAACATGAGTCTATCGTTATTTCCGTTTCCGACACAGGCGCAGCGATCGCCTCCGAGCTCTTCAACTATCCGCCGCTTGCATTCTCCGGCATTGGAGTTGTTGAATATCTTCAGCGTAAGAGGCAATCCTTCCAGCTCCCTTGCGGCCGTGCCCTGCGTATCGGATGTAATCACATAGATGCGATACCGCTCCGCAAGTTTGACAATGCGCTTTTTAACGGATCCTTTCATTATGCCGTCAACCGCTATCGTTCCGTTAAAGTCCATAACGACGTTTTCAATATCAAGCTCACGGCAGCCCGGGATTTCAATTTTCATTTTCCTACCTCTTTCTCTGTGAATTCATCTCAGGCAATCGATTTGACACACGATGTCAGCGAATCGGCCCCTTATTTCATCCAGGCTTTCTTTTTCAAACCTGCGCTCACGCTCCAGATGCCCAAACAGCTCTGTAAGCTCCGAGCTCATTTTTGTTATATCCTCAGCAAACTGCCTGCAGAGCGTGCGGAGGCTTTCCTGCATTTTATAGCGATAGTTATAAAGAATATTGTTTTTATTAAGCTCAAGGTCAGTGGCCGCCTTTTGAAGAGCGCGGTCGAAAATTTTAGCGTTGGCTTTGGCTTTCGGCAAAAAATGAACGAAGCTGTCCGGATCGAGATAAATGCTTCCGCCATGGCTTAGCCGGAAGTAGTAATCCCCCCGTTCGGATACGGAAAACTCTCTTGCGGCTATGGGGTATTCTATACCGAAATACTCCATCACCATATCAGAGATGTATCTGGCGGTTTCAAGCGCTTTATTGTTGAGCGAAGCAACGATTTCAGCATATCCATCTTCAAGCATTCCAAGCCCTGTTTCGTTTATTTCCCTGACTTTATCCCTAAGAACGCTTTCAAGAGCCTCAAGTATTCTTTGCTCAAACTGCTTTGAAGGTAAAGCCTTGCAACTTTCATAATACTCACTCGCCTTTGACCGCAGATCGTTCAGCACATTTTGAAACAGAACGTTGAAATGCTCCTCGATGCGCTCTACCAGACGTTCCGTTTGCTTCCTTGTAATGATCTGCACCTCGTCCGAAAGGTATTCCAGCGACGACTGCTTTTTTCTGATCTCCGAAACCTTTGCTTCAAGCTCCTCGGATGGGATTGAGGCAGCTTTAAGATACAAATTCATTCTCGACTTTGCCTGTGAGATGATATTAGCAAGCTTAAACGCTATCGAAGCGGAAAGCAGTTCGTCGTATGACGAGTGTATGTCTTTAGATATCCCGTTAATAATTTCGGGAACTCCCTCGCCGGTTTTTGAGCTGACGGGATAAAGGCTGACGTCAAACCCCAGTGTTTCTGAAAGCACCGAGCTGCAGTAAGCAATAAATTCCTTCTGATTCTCACGGCTTATGGTGTCTATCTTGTTCACGGCAAAATAGAACTTTGACGCATGCTCGCTTGTTTTAAGCAGAAACTCCCGCTCGATCTCGCTTACGGGGCTGTCTACCGAGAGCAGGAACAACACAGCGTCGCTTTTTTCGATATACGAGTAAGAAGTATCGGTGTTATGCTGGTGGACCGAGCCGACTCCCGGCGTATCGACCAGAGTGATGCCGTCTCCGAACAATTCGGATGTCACCCATAGCTTTACCGAAGCCACGTTCTTGTGATTATTCCGGTTTTTCTGTTCGCTGATGTATTCTGGAAGCTCTGCGCGAGCCACCTCACGTTCGCTGCCGTCCGTAAAGCAAATCAGCGCTTTAAACTGCTCCCCGCAGCGGATTTCAGTCACAACGGTAGTCAAAGGTATAATGCCCACCGGAAGAAGCTCCTCGCCGAGCATCGCATTAATAAGCGAGGATTTTCCCCGCTTAAACTGGCCGATGACAGATACGACCAGCTCATTGTCGGAATATCTTCTAAGAAGCTCCGAGACGCTCCGCGCCTGCTCCTCCAGTATCCCGGTTTCCCGCATTAAAGATATTGTCTTTTCCAGTCTCTCCCTCAAAGCTTGCCCTCGCCTTCTGTAAATATCTTTTTATACAAGTCCTCTCCAAAAGCTGTTTTCAAGGGTTCTCCGGGAACCACCCTGAAGCTGCGCTCCCCGTTTTCCAGACGCTGAGCGCACAGGTATTGCACCCTGCGGTCTCCCAGAAATGCGGCGGCATATGTATAAAGATGAGTGACCGAAAATACCTCGATGCCGTTTTCAATAAGAGCCTGGGTGATTTGCCGGCATATCTCCGATCCCTCCCGCTCATTTGTGGCGGCAAAGGATTCGTTGAACAGCATGAGCGAACCGTTTTGCAGGTGGTCCGCCAGCGCGCTCATGCGCAAAAGCTCCTCGTCAAGCTTTCCGCTCTTCATACCGGCATCCTCCTCCTTCTTGAAATGTGTAAACAATCCATTTCTGAGGGGCGCCGAAAAGCTTTTTGCTCCGACAAACATTCCACACTGCGCCATCATCTGTGCCTGTCCCATGCTGCGAAGGAATGTAGATTTTCCGCCCTGGTTGGCTCCCGTTATAATGTAAAGGCATTTGCCGTCCGCCGATAGCTCGTTCCCGACCACGGCCTCGCTCTTTGTCAGCGCAAGGCTGATGTCGTACAGTTCGTTCCATGACCTGTTCTCAACCGTTTGGGGCAGTAATTCCGGCATACATACCGGCATGTCAAGAGTGCGCAGAGCATCTCTCAGGTTGAGGCAGCCGACGTAAAAGGCAAGTTCGCGCCTCAGCAGAGTGAAAAAGCTCTCAATGTGCTCAGCAGCCTGCGCCAGGGCGTTCGCAGCCTCATTAATCGCCCGGTCGTGGCGCTTGCCGAAGTCTGTTGCTCCGGCATCGTCGCGGGGGGCCAAGGCATATGATGGCGCGAAAGCCCATTTACGCCAAAAGCCTTTGCGGTTTTTTCTGCGCAGCACATAATTCACGCCTTGATTGTAGCAGCCCAATTCAGCGCTTATCAATGTTCCGTCATTGTCCTTGAGATCGTCAAGAAGCGCCCGCGTCTCCTCAAAGTAATTATCGTCCAGTTCGCGCTGAAGCATAGTCATAAGATTTATAAAGCTCTCCGACTTAAAACCGTCCAAAGCATTATCCACAACCTTACGAAGCTCCATCAGCATGTCGATGTAGATTTTAAGAAGCTCTATTGCGCTTGAATAGGTGCTGCCAAGATATTGAGAGGGGGAGAGCCAACCCCATATTCCTCTTTTCCTTTTAAATGTTTCCCCGGAGAGTTCGTACAGCTTTCGAACCGTCTCCGGATTCTCGACGGCATCCGTCAGAGTTTCCTGACGGTAACGGATTTCTTCTTCGGACATCAGCGGACAAAACATCGCTGCGGCGCAGGACTCGTTTATGATATCGTCGCCGCAAGACATTGCGGAAAGGATGCGCTCGAGTTCAAGATCCGCCGTGAGCGTGTCCTTGCCGAAGCATGGCTCAGCCTTGATATTAAAATCCCTGTCGCGGAACATTAGATTTACCTTCATCTCTTAAGCCTCCCGCTGAGCTGCTCATAGGTCAGGCCGTGCCTGCCAGCTATATGCATCGCGTAAGCAAGGCCGTCCGGAGGCTTTCGTATTATTTTGAAAGTCCGCTGCGAGGGAGCATCCTCTCTTACGGTGCTCATCATGCTGACGGTTTCCTCACCGTGGCAGGCAAGCTCGTCAAGAAAGGTTACGACCACCGCCGGGGCGCCGAGCTTTGCAAGGGCGTCCATCATTCGCCCGCCCAGAAGCAGCGCGTCTGAAAGCGTGGTTGATGAAAATATCTCGTTTATTACTATAACGCTTCTTTCGGTGGCCTTATCAAGAAGCTCGCGAAGACGGAGGAGATCGTCCTGCAGCTTCCCGCTCAGCGCGGACAAATCCTCCTCCCTGCCGAAATGGGTCAGCACATTGTCAAAAAGCTGCAACGCCGATTCACTTCCCGGCACGCTCAGTCCGAGCGACGCCAGCCAGTGCATTTGCCCGAAGGCACGCGCGAAGGTTGTCTTTCCGCCCTGGTTTGGGCCGGTAACAACGATTATCCGCTCCGGCATATTCAATTCAAAATCATTTGTAACGGTATCACTCTGTTTTTTTAAAGCGAGGGCAAGGTCAAAGCCGCCGCAATTATAAATGCGTTCCGCCCAGCCGCACAGCTTTGGGTAGTTGAAAGACAGCCCCGCTTTCCGCAGCGGACGGATGCATTCGAGCCATGAAATATAAAACTGTATCTCACGCGAAAAGCGCAGTATTGTATCGTCACGGAAATTAAGGTATTTTACGCAGAAATCGTCCAGATCTTCAAATATATCCTTATAGTGCAGCGATACCATTTTCAGAACAGCCGCCTCGACGTGCTCGGCATGAGGTTCCTCGCTGAGCTTATGGCGGTAGTCCTTCACGTCGCCCTGGCGAAACTTTTCGAACTTTTCGATTATCTGCTTTGAAAGATCAGCCTGGTCTTCGTACTTGCGGACACGGATCGTACCGTTTTTAATCAGCATGCAGTATTGAACCTTGGAAAGGTCTTCACGCAGGCGGACGACACGCTTGGAAAAGCTCTTAAAAAAATCCGATTCTCTGTACTCGGAAAGATATTCTGAAAATCGGCAAAGTCCCTGAGAACGCAAGTTCAAACCGTTCAGCCTATCCCCGAGCGCAGTGACCTCCTTGCGGTAAATGTCGGCGCAATCGAGCATTTTGCCCTTTGTCAGATAATTATTGTCATAGGCATATTCCGAATTCAAAAGCTTGTCTATAACGGACATACGATTGTCCAATATATTTATCGCATCCGAAAAATGCGCTATGAGCCCGTACAAAGCGTCGTTTTCAAGCTCCCGCATTACGTCCTGCCGATAATAAATTATCTTTCTGTCGCTCAATGGTGTATAAAAAAACTCCTCGAGACGAAGGCCTTTTCTGCTCCCAATAATCGGAGCGAATATCTGATCCAGGTTGATATCCCTGAAGCAGTCCGGCATATCTGAGCGGCGCTTTTGTAAATGCTGTTCCTTTTCTGGGAACATGATACTGTAAAACATGAAATACCACCTTCCTCAGAGACAAAGAGCCGATGTCTCTGCTTTTCACAGCAGAAGTCATCAGCTCAAAGCGGTTTCGGCCTGCGCCGGGGGAGCACTTCTTTCCCCGATATAGAATTTATAATTACCAGTAGTTTAACCGGCCTTGAAACCGCGGGCACGGTCCGACAGCCAGAAAAACGGTATTGCGATAAGCTGCGTTGCCACGGAGAATATTACCATCCACATAGGCGATGCGTCGTAAAGCACTCCCATCAGCCAGCTTCCGAGAAACCAGCATATTCCGAAAGCAGTTTGAAAAATGCCGAACCCCGACGAACGGCTGCGTTTTGGCACAATTGAGGCAACGGCAGACTTAAGTATGGATTCCTGAGCCCCCATGCCGATACCCCATAGCGCCACGCCTAAAAGCAACGCCCATTTGGCGGTTATGGAAAAAATCAATACCGCAAAAGGAGCGGCGACAAGAGTGGACAGGATCAGAACCTTTATGCCGTATTTGTCGAACATCCAACCGAACAGAAGCGCTGCGAAAGCGTCAACGACCATCGCCCCCGCATATATAAGAGGCAGCGCATCCGCGGCAACCAATCCGACTTTCGCCGTGTGCATCGTGATAAGTGTGAAATCCAGGTAGCCGAAAGCGAAGAAGCATATCGCAACTATATACAGTATGAAGGTTTTGTTCATGCGAAACTTTTGCTTTTCCTCGGTATCCGCCTCGAAATTTTCAGGGTTCGGGAATTTCTTCTTTGCAAAAAGCAGCAAAACTATGGTGATAAAAGCGGGTATGCCCAAAACCGCAAAACACAGCGCGTAGGCGGAAAACTGATCCTCACCCTTTTTGGCTAGCAGGACAAAAAATAAAATCACCGGCCCTAAGAAAGCCCCTATCTGATCCAAAAATTCCTGGATGGCAAAGCTCTTTCCGGATCCCCCTGACGAGCTTGCCGCAAAGGATACAAGAGTATCCTTCGCGGGTTTCTTTATAGCCTTACCGGCTCTTTCGATTACCACAAAAGCGCAGGCGAGAACCCAGCCTCCGCGAGGCACCAGCGCCAGAGCTGGAATGGCCAGAACATCCACAATATAACCGAGAATCGTCATAAGCCAGTATTTCTTCGTTTTATCGGCTATAAAACCCGTAGTCAATCTGAGTGAATAACCCACAAGCTCACCGAGTCCCGAAATAAAGCCTATGGTCGCAGCTGAGGCTCCCGCGAGACTCAAATAATCGCCCAAGATGCTTCGGGCGCCCTCGTGCGTCATATCCGAAAACAGGCTTACGATGCCCATCAGAAGCACAAAGGCCAGCGCCGCTTTTTTTACCGACGCTTCACTTGCTTTATTATCCAAAATTGATCGCTTCCCTTATTCCTTTCCGTATTTGATTACATTTACGTCGGTTACAAAAATCATGCCTTCGTTCACCATTTCCGAGATGGTTGGAAGCACCTTTTCGATTTGCTCGACCGTGTCGATTGCTTCGATAATGACCGGCAAGCTAGCGCTCAAATCCAGGATGCGCGCGGTGCGGATGGCCTTTCCTTTGCCGTAGCCCTCTATGGCGCGCGTTACTGTTGCGCCGGCGATTCCGGATTCCTTCAGTTTATGCACAACCGCGCTGTAAAGATTATGCCCCTTGTATTTTGAGTCCTCGCTTAGATAAATCTTCAGCAGCTGACACTTGTCTCCCGGCTTCATGAGTTTCATCTCCTTGTCAGAACAGTTTTCCGATCCCGTATCCGCACACATACCCTATTATGCCTATGATGAGGGTTCCTAGAATATATACAAACGCGTTGAGCTTTTCATTTTCCTGAAAGAGGTTGAAGCCCTCGTACATGAAAGTGGAGAAAGTCGTGTAGGCCCCCAAAAAGCCGTCCCCCAGGAGCAGATAAACCCTGTTCTCAGCATCGACGCTTGTTAACATTCCAAGCAGTATTGCGCCCGTGATATTTATAATAAACGTGCCGATCGGAAATGCCGCATTGAATTTTTGTGACATGACCTTTCCCAACTGAAATCTGCACAACCCGCCGAGAAATCCCCCGATACCGACAAAAACCAGGTTCAATTAATCCACATCACTTTCGCTTTCCATGATATCATCTGTTATTTCCTTTTTTCCGAACAGTTTCGAACCCGTTTCACGAGCAAGAACGATGCCGAAGTACGCCGCTCCGAGCCCGAGCATAACGCTTACGGTCATATATGAAATGGCCGAAAAATAGTCGCCGTTTTGCATAAGCACGACCGTTTCCTTGCATAGAGTGGAAAATGTAGTAAAAGCGCCCATGAAACCGGTTGTTACGCCAAGGCGGACATCGGAGTCAAAGTCCCATACTTCAAACGCGATAGTCAATATAAGAGCCATCAAAAAAGCTCCCAAGACATTAATAAAGAGAGTGTTAAGGGGTACATTCTCATTATAGTTACAGATTTGTATGCCTTTGATCAAATATCTCAACACAGCCCCGATAAAACTGCCGCACCCGATATATATATATTTGCGCATAAAACGACGACCTTATCCCTTAATTGCAGTACCCTATTTTTTCATAGCCTCCGCCACGGCCACAGCCACTGCTACGGTAGCACCTACCATGGGATTGTTGCCCATGCCGAGAAAACCCATCATTTCGACATGCGCAGGAACCGAGCTTGAGCCCGCGAACTGAGCGTCCGAGTGCATTCTGCCCATGGTGTCGGTCATGCCGTAGGATGCAGGGCCCGCCGCCATATTATCCGGATGCAGCGTGCGTCCGGTGCCGCCGCCAGAAGCTACGGAAAAATACTTCTTGCCCTGTTCGACGCACTCTTTCTTGTATGTGCCCGCGACGGGGTGCTGAAATCTCGTCGGATTGGTGGAGTTTCCCGTAATGGATACATCGACGCCTTCAAGGTGCATTATCGCGACGCCCTCGCGCACATCGTCCGCGCCGTAGCAGCGAACCTGCGCCCGTTCTCCCTTGGAGTAAGCTATTTCACGCACGATACCCACCTTGCCTGTGGCATAGTCAAACTGCGTCTGGACGTAGGTAAAGCCGTTGATACGCGAGATGATCTGTGCCGCGTCCTTGCCGAGCCCGTTTAGTATGACCCGAAGCGGCTCCCTGCGCGCCTTGTTTGCGTTTTTCACTATACCGATCGCGCCCTCGGCGGCCGCGAAGCTTTCATGTCCCGCGAGGAAGGCGAAGCACTTGGTTTCATCGCGCAGAAGCATGGCTCCGAGATTGCCGTGTCCGAGCCCGACCTTGCGGTCCTCGGCGACGCTGCCCGGAATACAGAAGCTTTGAAGCCCTATACCGATAGCCTCCGCCGCCTCGGCGGCAGACTTAACGCCCTTCTTTATGGCGATGGCTGCCCCGACAATGTATGCCCAGCCCGCGTTTTCAAAAGCAATTGGCTGAACGGATTTCACGATATCATAGGGATGAACACCGGCCTTATCACAAATTTCTTTTGCCTCTTGTACGGATGAAATGCCATATTCGGCAAGCACGCCGTTAATTTTATCTATGCGGCGCTCATAGCTTTCAAACAGTGCCATTTCTGTTCCTCCTTATTCGTGACGCGGGTCGATATATCTGGCGGCTTCGGCGAATTGACCGTATGTGCCCTTAGCCTTTTCCAAAGCGGTATTCGCATCCTCACCCTTTTTAATGAAATCCATCATTTTGCCGAGGCTGATAAATTCATACCCGATTATCTCGTCGTTTTCGTTCAGCGCTATTCGGTTAACATAGCCCTCGGTAAGCTCAAGATAACGAGCCCCCTTGGCCTTGGTGCCGAACATAGTTCCGACCTGGCTTCTCATTCCTTTGCCCAAATCCTCAAGGCTCGCGCCGATCGGCAGCCCGCCCTCGGAAAAGGCCGTCTGGCTGCGGCCGTAAACTATCTGCAAAAACAATTCGCGCATCGCCACGTTTATGGCGTCGCATACGAGATCCGTGTTGAGAGCCTCAAGAATAGTTTTGCCCGGCAAAATCTCGGAAGCCATGGCAGCGGAATGCGTCATGCCGGAGCAGCCGAGCGTTTCTACCAGCGCTTCTTCTATGATGCCGTCTTTTACGTTCAGCGTCAGCTTGCAAGCCCCCTGCTGCGGGGCACACCAGCCTACTCCGTGGGTCAGCCCGGAAATGTCCTTGATTTCCTTGGCCTGCACCCATTTACCCTCCTCGGGTATTGGCGCCGGGCCATGATATGCGCCCTTTGTTACCGGACACATATGCTCTACTTCGGTTGAATAAATCATGTAAGCACTCCTTTACAATTGTTTCCTTATACTCCTTGCAATACTTGCCTCAATGAACCCCAATAGCTTCTTCGGCGCCTTTCATTACATTCCAATATGCTATACGCGGTGCCCCGGATACAAAAAAACCGACGCTTCCGTGCAATGCAGAAGTCATCAGCGAAAAAGCATTCAGGCTCACGCCTTGGGAGAACCTCATTCCCGAGCCTCATTATAGCAAATACCTTTTCATTTTGCAATCGGATACGGTAAATTTAACAAAAATGGCTCGATGAATTTGCAACCGTGG
>JAJUHS010000106.1 GCA_029267755.1 Clostridiales bacterium | reverse complement strand
CTTGTCCTGTCGCTTATCGAAACCCTGCTTAAAAAAGCAGAGCCGCATGTCTCGACTGTAATGCCCGCCTATACGCATCTTCAGAGGGCACAGCCGACAACCTTCGCTCACTATATGATGGCCTATGCCAATATGTTCAGGCGTGACGTACTGAGACTTGAGGACTGCCTTGAGAGGATGGATGAATCTCCACTCGGAAGCGGTGCGCTAACGGGGACTACTTATCCGATTGACCGCAGAATGGTTGCGGATTCTCTGGGTTTTTCGCGGATTACGCAGAATAGCCTCGACGGAGTTTCCGACCGAGACTTCGCCCTTGAATTTTTGTCGGATCTGTCCATATTAATGATGCACATGTCCCGTTTTTCAGAGGAAATAATAATGTGGTGCTCCTGGGAATTCCGCTTCATCGAGCTGGACGATGCCTACTCAACAGGCTCGTCGATAATGCCGCAGAAGAAAAATCCGGATATAGCGGAGCTTGTGCGCGGGAAAACGGGTCGCATCTATGGGGATCTTATGACGCTGCTTACCGTGATGAAGGCGCTTCCGCTTGCTTACAACAAGGACATGCAAGAGGACAAGGAGCCGCTTTTCGATGCGATAGACACTGTAAAAAAGTGCCTGCCGGTATTCACCGCAATGATTGATACGATGACGATAAAGGCCGGGAACATGAGAGCGGCGGCGAGCGGCGGGTTCATAAACGCCACTGACTGCGCCGATTATCTCGTTAAGAAGGGGCTCGCGTTCAGAGATGCCTACACGGTGACCGGCAGGCTTGTCAATTACTGCATCGCAAACGGAAAGACGCTTGAAACATTGACGCTTGACGAGTTCAGGGAATTTTCTCCGTTTTTTGGAGACGACGTGTTCAAGGCAATTTCGCTCGAAACCTGCCTTAGGGGCCGAAGCGTGCCGGGCGGCCCGTCGCCCGAATCAGTCACGGAGCAGATGGCCAGTATAAAAGAGTTTTTGAGTGAAAAGACGAAATGACGGATTTTTGAAGGATTATCTTTTTTTGCCTTGAATAGTTAATATAGTAATATAACGGATAGGAACGGGAACTAACATGATTAACAGAATCAGCCTCAAGGAGGACGCAAAATCCAGAGTGGCCGCAGCGGTACCATCTCCGACGCTGCCGACGGCAGGCTTTCTCTTGATTATAGGGATATTGGCCGCGATACAGACAAACCTGGATAAGCGTTTCGAGTTCTTATACAAGGGCTTTAGGTTATATTTGTGGAATATGGGCCCGTTTCCGCTGTTTCATTTTTCGAAAGTATTAACATACTCGGCCCTGTTTTTAATCGTGCTTAGGTTGATATCCGAAATACTTTCCGTAGGCTACAGCTGGTACGCCCTTAGGATAAGCCGCTCGATAGGCGCCACATTTTTAAATATATTCGATCCTATGAATATGATTTTTAAGGTTATAGGGCTTACCATCGTCATCTCGCTGTTCTGCTTTCTGTGGTCTCTGCTTCTTATCATACCAGGAATTGTAGCGGCTTACAGCTATCGCCAGGCCTATTATATATTGTACGACCACCCCGAATACGGCATTCTCGAATGTATACGCGCAAGCAAGAAGATGATGTACGGCAACAAAGGAGAGCTCTTTATTCTCGACCTTTCGTTCCTTGGCTGGCATATCGTTTGCCTATTGACGATGGGGATACTCTATATCTGGAAGCTGCCATATATTGAGGTAACCTATTGCAGCTTTTATGACGCTGTCGGCGGGCATGCTTCACACGAACAGAACGGGCGGGATAATCCGAACAGATATCCATGGGAATAGAGGAGAGCGGCCGAATTCGGCCGCTCAGCTTGTAAAAAAAGCACGCCAAAAGGGCGTGCTTTTTTTACAAGCTGACTTGCTGTCTGCAAATTACGGACAGCAACCCATTTCTTTCTATATTAAATTGCACGTTTAAGGATACTATGCTAAAATTTACTAGGATATATTTATTCTGGGGGTTTATATGGTAAGTGTATTTAGAGATGAAGGCGCGAGAAAAAAGCTTGAGGAAATATACAGCTGCTATCGCAGGGACATGTATATTACAGCTTATTCAATTTTAAAGGACCACCAGGCGGCTGAAGACGCGTTCATAATGTAATAATAAAAATATCAATCACCAATTACTTCAGACGTTCAACTCGATACCGAAAAGGCAGAAGTATCTGAAATTAAGGTGAATGGCAAGGAAGGAATAGTCTCTGTTAAAGAGGGCTTTTGTATGCTCCTATGGCATGACGATAGCCAAGTATTTGGCCTAGACGGCTTTGTTGAAAAGCCACTCATGATAAAGGTTGCGGAAAGTGTAAGAAAAAAATAAAAATTTTTTTGAAAAAAGTGTAAGAAAACGCACTCTTTTGTCGTTCTATATACAGAACCGAGGAAAGGGGGACCGCCACATCAACCTGTGACGGTATGGTAGCACGCAATAGTTTAGTCAATATGCTATTTTTTGAAAGGAGCTTATTATGAAATTATGAAAAAGACTTCTCTTGTATTGGATTTGAAAAAGGCCCCCTTCTCGGCAATTATGACTATAATATCCCTAGTGTTTTTCGTAGTCATTTATGCGCTTCTTACCCTAACTGTAGTAGAACCCCACTATTTCAGGGCATTAATATTTGCCGTGCCTTTTGTTCTGTATGGAACGATTACACTTTTGACGGTAAAAAATATAATAAAAGAAAATGCCTCAATACTTTCTACAGGCATTTTAATAATTCCGCTTGCAATAGCGATGCTATTTGCGCTTTTGTATATTTCTTTTGATTGCGGAATGACATCAACAACAGATGTTGGACGCTATGAAAGGGCGTTGAGGTTATCAAAATTCCCCGATAAACTTTCTGAAATTTTCCCCAATAAGATTCCGGAAAACGCAAAAAACATTAGCTTTAATTATAATAAAGCATTTGGTCAAGGCGGCCACGAAATGGTTTTAAAATTTGAAACCGATCCTGATTCCGTGAAAAGATACATAGTGGAGTTTTCTAATAAAGCTAAATGGATAGGTAAAGTGAACGAAAGCGAAGCAGGCAAATATGGGGTTAATGACAACCAATTCAGATTATTTGAATATACAAATTCGGGTTTACCAAAAGACTACGTCGTTTATGTTATTTTCAGCGAACCATACAAATTAGGGGATTGGAACCACGGCAAAGTAAGTCTTGTTGCAATTAACGAACAAAATAACCAAGTTATTTTTCTTGCTGAAGAATGGTAATTTAAAGATTTATTATCATATTAAAAAGTGAGCCTATTTCTGGCAATAGGCGCATTGTCCAAATCGGTGTAGCATAGTAGATTACAAGGAAGATGATTTTACATAGAATCTGCTGCCGATTGGAGGGAGCGGCCCAATTCGGCCGCTCGCCTTTTGTCAGCGCTTCATCTTTTGGGAGTTATTCCCAGGATGTCCATTACGGCCTCCCCGGCGAGAATAAGGCCCGCTGAGCCCGGAACCCAGGCAACGCTTGCGGGAATGCTCCTTCTCCCGGGAGGCGGCGTTTCAAGCGGCAGGGGTTCGGCGGAGTATTCGGGGCTGTAAACTACCTTATGGTGCTTTATACCCCGGTATCTGAGCTCCTTTCTGATCACCCTTGCCAGGGGGCAGTTTTCGGTTTTGGAAATATCCGCGACGCGCAGCTGAGTTGCGTCAAGCTTGTTGCCGGTTCCGAGAGCCGATATTATCGGTATTTCCATTTCCTTTGCGGTAACAATCAAATCGAGCTTGCAGGATACGAGGTCTATGGCGTCGATAATGTAATCATAATCCGCGCCGAAAAGACAATCCCTGGTCTCCGCGCTGTAATACTCGTTTTTTACATGCACCTTGATGCCGGGGTTGATATCCCTCGCACGTGCAGCCATGACCTCGGCTTTCCACTGCCCCTGTGTGGAATGAAGTGCGCAGAGCTGGCGGTTGAGGTTGCTTTCCCCGACGCGGTCATGGTCAAGAATTGTGATTTCTCCGACACCGGATCTGGCAAGAGCCTCTACGGCATAGCTGCCAACCCCTCCAACGCCGACCACCGCTATATGAGCTTTCGATAGTATGTCTAGCTTTTCCGTTCCGACCATCATCTCAAGCCTGATAAACTGTCCCATCCGCTCACCTTTCCGTATACTGTTATGGGGAACACCTTTGTGTTCCCCATAGACCTGTTTGATTATTTTGTAAAACGCATTGCGAAGGTCTTTGTTATCGCGTGACTATCCTTGTTATCGCTGATCATTTTGGTATAATTTTCGTTTTTGAGTCCGGACGTCGCAATCGTCTTCCAGTACGGCTCTCCCTCTCCAGCGTAGTACATGATATGGTAGCCGTAGTCGGTCTTTATAATTCCGCTGTCGCCGGTTTTGCGGTTTGGATCAAAGCACCAGTCTTCAAACTCTGTCACCATCTGCCCTCTGTTGACTGCATAGAAGCCGCCCTCAGAAGCGTTGCTGTCGGCGGAATTGGTCTTTGCAAGCTCTGCGAACGAGTTTTCGGTGGCTTCGCCGCTCTTCCACTCATTGTACACATCCTGTGCCTTTTTCAGAGCTTCGGCATATTGATCGGCGTTTGTATTATCCTCCACCTTAAACAGTATATGGCGGATGTTCCTGACGTTGTAAGAATTATCGTTGCGCTCGATAAAGTATAGGACATAATAGCCGTCCGTAGTTTCGATTACGGTTGTGTTGCCCTTTGTCCTTGAGCCGTCAAGCAGCCATTCGGAGGTGCCGCTTGTGAATGAAGATGAAGTCTTATACTTTTTTAGAGTGCCCGCACCGTTCTCGTAGGTGGATTTTTGGGCTTCCGGAGCGTTCGCGTAGACCAGGCTGTTAAACTCTGCCTCGGTTTTCGCGGCGGCGATCTTATCCGCTATCGCCTTTGCGTTTGCCATGGCCTTCGTGCTGTCTATGCCGTTTGCATCGTCGGCGGCGCCGCTGACCTTGTATTCACGATATGTGAATAGATCATTCGAGTCCTTGTTCTTTGCGTAATATGCCGATAGCTCGTCGTCAGTAAACTTAAGAGAGTCTGTATATTCCTTGGCATAGTAGTACGCGAGATACTGAATCTCCAAATTTTTCTTAAGCGTTTTTTCGGTCATGCCCTTGCCGTACTTTGACTCGAGCAGCGCAGTCAGGCTCGCGAAATCCTGCTGCTTGTAGGTAGATTTGTAGCTCTGGATTACGTCGTCAATACTCTTTTTCGCGTCGTCGGGGAGCTTGTACCCCGCCTTTTTCGCTGCATCGTTCAGAATGCAGATCTCCTGCATTTTATTCAAAGCCGTTTCCTGAAGGTAGTCGGCCCAGGTCTGCGTATCGCTGAACTGCTGTTGGTTCAGCGGTTTGCTGGTATCCAGAAAATAGCTTAAATAGTCTCCGTATTGCTGATAAAGATTGTAGTATTCGGTATAGTAATAAAAGTTTACATCGACAGCGGAAAATTTCCAGCTTCCGATTTTAACGGCGGATACATCCTTTTTTAAGAAATTGGAATTTATCAGAACGGATACGGCCAAAAGGAGGATGAGCGCCGCTGAGATTATGGACACGTTTCTCCTGTATTTTTTTCGTTCTTGCAGCTCTTTCTGCGCGTGAGCCATTCTCTTTTGATTTGTGGCAGATTTAGGCTCCTTATTGTTCTTGTTTTGTGCTGATTCGCCCATATGCAAAACATCCTTTTTCTTTATTGGCGGAGTTGCCCCCAGCCGACAGCCCAGCCGAGATTATTAAACACTGTGTAATTATAACCGAAACTATACATTCTTTCAAGATAAAATTTAATGAAGGGAGCTGAAAACAGCTCCCTTCAATTTCGTGTTGTCCCCCGCCGTGCCGTGTAAGCCCGTTTATAACCTGCACGTTTCGGCAGGTGGGTCGCCTCTTCCTCGCTTCTCTGCTTCCAACGTCCGCGGCGCAAGGCGCGCGGGAGGCCTGCAATCCACCAGGAAATATGGCATCCCTTATAAGAGATGTGGGTTTAAAAGAGCCTATCACGAGCAAAGCAGGGATAAAAACATGTTAACAGGTTGTTGCGATTTTCGGTCAGCGTCAGTCGATTTCATTGCCGCGGTCGTCCTCGTCCGGATAATCATCTGAATAATCATCATAGTCTGGATCGGGCTCGGCGGGCTTTTGGGGTTTGAACCTATAATCGAAATCGGGGTCTGTCTCCTCGGCATCGTCAAAAAGATGCTCCATAAACTTCTCGTAAACGGCCTGAAGCTCCTCGTCGCTATCGAGCGTCGAAAAGATCTCCTCTCCGTTTTCCTCGATAACCTTAAGAATTATCATCTCGGGATTTTCTTCGTCCTCGTCGAGGTCGGCCGGAAGAAAGGACATGTAAAGCTCGTTGTTATATTCAAGTGTATCCAAATGTTCGAGCTCAAATTCGTTGCCCTCGTCGTCAGATATGGTGATATAATCGCTTCCGTACTCTTCGCTCATAAGAACACCCCTTTATTCATATCAGGTTCTATTCGAATTGTACTACAAAACTCAGCAATAATCAACCCCAATCTCTATGAGCCAAAATCCTCCAAAATCCTCAAAAGTTCTTCCGTCCCATGGACCGTTATTCCAGTTTTCAGGAGCTGCTGGTCTGACAGCGGAAGGGATTTTACGGGTATTTCTGTGGAATAGGAGGTTCCCGAATCTTCAAACACATAAACGGT